>NZ_JAAHBQ010000004.1 GCF_020144665.1 Oscillatoria salina IIICB1
AGAAAATTTGCTCAAATTAATAAGAGTTAAAATCAATGATTAATTCCTCCCCCTTCCCTTCAAGGGAAGGGGTTTGGGGGGTTAGGTTAGACAATTTTGCGTAGAAAATGAACTTGATGAATTTGAATTAAATATTAGTGATAACTGATAACTAAAAACCTTAATCCGCATTCTCCAAAAAATTTTCTCTAGTAGTGCGAATGAGTTGATAAGAACCTGTTGTCTCCAAAATTTGCAATCGATCGGGTTGAAGATCGGTTTCTTTAATTTCGCCAAGTTGAGTGAGAATTAATAAGTTTTCCGAGGGGTAACTATCGCTACTGGTTTCGGCTAAATATTCTTTAGCTCGTTCGGTTTTGGAAAGAAAGGTGACGGGTTGCTGACTATAAAAAACAATACTAGGTTTTTTGAAGCCGATCATCAATAATTCTTCTTCTGGTTGCTTGATTTCGGCGATCGCTGCGGACATTTCTCGTAATGGTAATTGACGCGCTCGATCGACTAAAAAAGATACTGGAGTAAGTACAAAAATGAAAAAGAGGACAAAACCAATTAAATTTACACTCCACAACCAACGCCAATTTTGTTTATGTCTGAGTAAAATTAAACCCGCGATCGCTACTGCTGTCCAAATAATTGCGGCTTTGATTGGTAAGCCTGATTCGGCGTATAATTCAGGTAAATTTTTAGCTGCGGGATCGTAACCGATCAAATTGGGACTGTAAAGAAAAACGGCTGCGAGAATTAATAAAATCGCGATGTTGACAATTCCACTGATTAATAAACCTCGGTTTTTGTGATGATTTTGTTCAGCTTTTTTCTTGACAAATTCTTGATTTTGTGTTAATAAATCGCTCCAAAGTAAAGCCACAAGAATTGCGGCGGCGGGAAGCAAAGGAATCACATAACTAGGGAGTTTAGTTACGGCGATCGTAAAGAAAACGAAAATAGCGGTAAACCAGAAAAAAGCAAATAAACCTAATTGGCGCGATCGCGGTTGTCGTCGCCAAATCGAGCGTCGCCAAAAACGAGAAGACGCGATCGCTAACGGCAGATAAATTGACCAAGGTATAAAGCCAATTAGCACCACTAGAAAGTAAAAATACCACGGTGCATCATGTCCGTTAACTACACCAGTAAAGCGTTCAAAATTGTGGTAGCCAAAGAAAGAATTAATGTAATCTTGTCCGTTTCTCCAGATAACGAGAACATACCAAGGCACAGTAATTAGTAAAAATAAAGGAATACCCCAAAATAGTTTTAACTCAGCAACAACTTCGCGAAACTTACCCAAATAAAGTAGAAAACTGAGAATAATTAATCCGGGCAAAACCAAGCCCACCGGACCTTTAGTTAATACCGCCAAAGAAATTAGCACATAGAAAGCGAGATACCAAAAATTAGGTAATCGTCGAAATTTTGGGGAATCAGAAGCTACATTTTCCTGCGTCGCATAGCCAACAAAAAAGCATAACAAAGCCATGCTCATACAGCCATTAAGCAGCATATCCGAAACACCGGTACGCGCCCAGACAATCGTTTGGGGATTAAGGGCAATAAAAGCAGCACCAAGCCAAGCAGAAAGCCATAACTGACGCTGATTTTGGGCGATCGTTTGTGTTGGGGAAGCAAAAATGGGGAAACCAAAACGACGTAGCGTGTAAAAAGCCAAAAACATCAACGCGATCGCTGCTAGCGCCGAAGGAAGCCGCACCGCCCACTCATTGACACCAATCAGTTTATAACCAATCGCCATCAACCAATAAACCAAAGGCGGCTTATCGAAACGAGTTTCGCCATTGAAATAAGGAGTAATCCAATCTCCAGTTTCCGTCATTTGGCGGGCAGCCTCAGCAAACAAAGGTTCAGTTTCATCAACCAAACCCGTATTACCCAAATGCCACAAAAAAGCCAACCAACTCAAAAACAACAGCCAAACTAGAGAAAATAATCTCATAGCTTGGGGATACTGCTCAAAAGATTTCCACAAATGTCTAATCGTCGTCATGCGTCATGCGATCGCGCTTACTTTTTTTCTGCTCTGACTAATTTAGCGCTTCTTGAAGGGGATTGGGGAAAGAGTGGGGAGAGGGGGAGGAATTAGGGGATAAACTGTTAACTGGTAACTGATAACTGTTCGCTGATAACTGTTCACTGCTAACTGAACCCAATCCCCAATTCCCGATAAGTTTCAGCCAGCACCATTACCATCATGTCCGCCAACGTTAACATCTTCTGGCGAAATCAAATCAGTTAACGCTTCAGACAGCGCCTTCGGGTCCATAAACAATACCTTAGAATTAGGACTATTACCTAACTTCTCATTGGCATCCACGTAACGTTGAGCAATGAGAAACTGGAGAAAAGCAGGACTACCAGGATCTACCCTTAAAGCCTGGGAAAGCATTTGAATTGATTGAACCTTACCTTCAGTTTCGGCAATATCAGCACGCTTTTTACTTTCAGCCGCCCGTTCTAATTCTAGTGACTCAATAATCGTTTTCGGTGGTGTAATTTCTTGTACCTCAACCCTGGTTACTTTCACTCCCCAGCTATCCGTCGCTTCATCTAACTGATGTAACAACTTTTGGTTAATTTCGTTTCGAGAAGAGTAAGTTTCCTCAAGTTGCATTTGACCAATTTCCGATCGCAGCGTCGTAACTACCAAATTGCTAATCGCTGATTGCAGATCGTCTACTTCGTAATAAGCTTTTTCTAAATCAAAAATCCGCCAGTAAACAACCGCATCTGCTTGTAAAGAAACGTTGTCTTTAGTAATGGCGTTTTGTGGTTGGATATCAATTACTCGTTCGCGAGTAGTTTCTCGAACTACAACTGTCTCAATGATGGGAACAATATAGTTAAGACCAGGCTTGAGTTTTTTATGAAATTTACCAACACGCTCTACTAAAGCTTCGTTTCCCTCGTTGATAATTTTTACGGAACTAATTGCATAGCCGATGGCTACAGCAATGGGGATTAAGAGGGAAAGAAAGGAGTTCATACTCGATCCTCGCAAGCGAGAAATTTTAGCTTAGTGCCTCTACGATAGCGCGTTTATGCTCTGAGAGGGAGAGGGGATTGGGGATTGGGGATTGGGGATTGGGGACTGGGGACTGGTAACTGGTAACTGGTAACTGTTCACTGATAACTGTTCACTGATAACTGTTCACTGATAACTGTTCACTGCTAACTGTTCACTGCTAACTGTTCACTGATAACTGAACCCAGTCCCCAATTACCTGAAAAACTCCTGGTGAGGGATACCAGGAGTTTTTGTGGATGAGTCAATCGAGTTTAGTCGTTTCTCTTAAACGAACTCAGCCATTCGCGAACTTGTTCGTTGGCGATATCGCGAGTACCTAAACCGAAAGCAAGGGCGATCGCCACAGCGACTGCACCGAAGAGTAAGCCAAAAGCTAAATTGACAATACTTTCAGCAATACCCATTTGTTGCAGTGCCATTGCTGTAACTAAGGCGATAATTGCAATACGAGCAGCTTGTCCCAAAATCCGGGATTGACGACTACCAGAACTAACAATCAGATTGAAGGCGAGATTTGCTAAATACAAGCCGATCGCAAAAACAATCAATCCAGCTAAAATCTGACCGGAAATTACGACAATACCAGCTACCAGTACAGTTAATGCTTCTATTTCCAGAATATTAACTGCGGCTAGGACTCCAAATAGTACGATCCCCACCCAAACGATAATTCCTACTAATTCCGATGGTGTTTTCCGAGGTACTTCGGAACCAGGTTGGATAGTGGTAGGTTGTCCGGTTTCTGGTGTGGGTACGCCCAAGTCTGGTGTTGGAGTCGGGCGAGTTCGAGGTTCGGGTATGCCGATCCATTGATAGACGTTGTTGAAACCAATTCCGGTGAGAATATTGGTAAGTAACTCGTAGATATATTTGCCTGCAATGTATGCCAGGATCAAGACTACTGCGGCAGCGAATAGCTTCGGCAGTAGGTTAAAGATTTGGTTGAGCATGGCGATCGCAGGTGCGGAAATTGCCTCAATTTCTAAGGTGTTGAGGGCAGCAACCGCGACGGGGATCAAGATCAAAACATAAACGATCGTCCCGATAATCCAAGAAAGTGATTGACTTTGGGTAGTTCCACTCAGTCCAAATCTTGTCCCGATCCGATCTGCTCCGGTGGCTGCTAACAAGTTGGTAACGACGCGACGCACTATTTGAGCCACTAACCAACCCGCAGCGACAATTAACAATGCTCCCAAAATATTTGGTAACATTGCCAAAATTTCGTTGAGTAGTACCAGTACTGGTGCTAAGGTTCCTTCTAACTCTAATGCGTCGAGAATGAGCGGCAAAAAGAGTAAGAAGATAAACCAGTACAAGGCGTTGGCTATAGTGTCACTGAGAGCATATTGGTTTTGTTCTCTTCCTTCACCAACTTGCTGCCCTAAACGCTCGTCTAGACGCAATGTTCGCAAGCCTCGCGACACTAAGAGTTTGACTAGGGTTGCGATTAGCCACGCTACTCCTAACAAAATTGCCGCACCTGCTAGTTTAGGCAGGAAACTGGTAACTTGCCCCAGCAATACATTTAAAGGCTCGGAAACTGCGTCTAGTTCCAATGCTTGCAAAAAGGCAACGATCGCAAACAGCAGAATTAACCAATAAACTACTCCCGCGATCCAGTCTTCAATCGGGATTGACTCGCTTCCTTCTCCTCCTCCGGTAATCCAAGAAGCAATTTTGTTGTCAATCTGGGTTTTCTTGAGCAATCCTTTGACGATCGCTTTCGCAATCAGAGCGATAATCCAGCCCACAATCAAAATTAAGATTGCTTGGACTAAATTCAGTAGCGATGAGCCAATATCTGCGCCCAACGCTCCCCTCACACTCTCAAAAGGTGAAAAGCCATCTGTCTGTGCCAATATTTTTGGCGCCAGGAGTGGCACTATTGAGCTAAATGGATGTATCATTCTGTCTCAACTTCCTTTGACGGTTTTAGTTAGTCTTTTACCGACTCTAGGGGCAAAATACAATATATTTGCCCCTCTTTGTCGCAATTTCTCTCAAATTAACCCTAAAATTTTCTTGCTTTTTTTTTACATCTGTGGTATGCAAACATCAATAAAAATCTTACTTTCGAGAGATATTAGCAACAATATGGATATTGGGCTAATTTTTTCCTCTATCTTTGTGAGTAATTATCCCAAAAAGGTCAATATTTGCCAAATTTGTCTATTTGCTACCACTGAAAGTTATTATGTCAGCACGTCAAGTTTTTGAACAGTCTATTAATATAAAAGCGAGTTCTACGGTCGTGGAACGCTGTATCGTCGATCGCGAACTGATGCACCGTTGGTTAAATCCAGCTTTACGTTGCGAACCAGTAGGTAAGTGGAGTACGGATGTGGGAAGTCGCAGTCGCTTTAAGATCCAGATTCCCGCGCTCGAACCGAGTCTTAAAAGTGTAGTAGTCGAGAGAGAACCTGGTTTAATTGTCTGGGAATTTGAAGGGTTTTTCCAGGGACGCGATCGCTGGGAATGTCAACCAAATGCTGAAGGAACTACTTTACTCAATCGCTTTGAATTTGAGATTCCCAATCCCATTATCAATTGGGGTTTCAACACGTTCGCTGCTAATTGGACTAAAGATGACATGAAAGCACAACTTAGAAGGTTGAAACGCATCGCTGAAGAGATTTATCAAATCGATTAGATTGGTGATTGGGTTCAGTTATCAGTAAACAGTGACCAGGGAACAGTTAGCAGTAAACAGTTATCAGTAAACAGTTATCAGTTACCAGTTAACATTGACTAGCGATTAGGGAACAGTAAACAGTTATCAGTTTATCCTCTGATTCCTCCTTGTCTCCCTTGTCTTCCCCCAGTCCCCAATCCCCAATCCCCAATCCCCAATCCCCAATCCCTAATACCCAATCCCCAATCCCCAATCCCTAATACCCAATCCCCAATCTACGAATATTAATCAATAAAGCGCGAATTGTATCTGCATCTTCAGCATTAGGAAGCATTTCCAGGTATTGCTGAAAATCTTCCGCAGCCTTAGTATAGCCATTAAGTTGATAATTGAGTAAACCGCGATCGCGCAATTCAATCGGATGCTCTGGAAACAACAACAACAACCTTTCAACAATTCCTAAAGCTTTCGCTAACTCTTGCTGATTAATATAAATAAACTTGAGATTTGTCAACATTCGTGCTATAAACTGCTTACTTGTTACAGGTTCCAAAAAAATTGGTTCCAGTTTAACTGGCTGTTGATAAATCTCGCTTAATCTCTCTTCGCAATCTTGCTCAAATAAAATTTCCCCACCCTCGAATGGATCGACAAAAATGCCTGCATTTTCAAATTCTGGACGAATTATAAAATGTCCCGGCATTCCAATCCCTACCATCGGAAAATCAATTCGTTTCGCTATTTCTAAATAAACTAAAGATAATGTTATCGGAATACCAGTACGATTGTCAATTACATCATTAAGAAAGCTATTCTTCGGATTATAATAATCATCGTTATTACCTTGAAAACCTAAATCCTCATAAAAATAGCTATTGATAGTTTGAATAATTTTCATCGGATAAGGCGTATCTGGTAAACGTTCTCTCACTTCCTCTGCCATTATGTCAAGAGAATTAAGATATTCTTCAGGATCGAGATCCGGATACTCTTCTTGTGCAATATATAATGCAGCTTTGGCTAAATCAATTTCTGATTCCGGTTGACTAATTTCGCGAGTGAAATTTTTACGCCCAAGATAAAAGTTCATAATTCAAACATTATTTAATTAAACTATCTTTCTCTAAATTTTAGACTCTACATTACCACCCGAACCACTAACTATGATAATCTTTACCCGAACCATATTTCCACGCATCAAGCCAACGATGATAAAAATATTGTTGCTGTAAAGGTAAATTTTTCATCAATGGTGCAAAATTCTTTCCGACTGAATATAAACCAGTATAAACAGCTAAATTAAGATAATGTTTCAGCCAATCTAATAACATTGGTAATCCCACCTGGGGAATAATTGGTAATACCAAACTTGGTTTTACCCTTGGTAAAGTTTTTGCTAAACCAGAAAATTTTACTACATCTTGTAAAAATGGTTTGAGGACATCATCACCCAAATTTTCCATCGCCACAAATACACTATTTAATAGATCGTTAATTTGATTTGGTGGTAATTCTTGATTCATTTTTACACTCATGGTACGTTGAAATAACCAAGTTACAGAAATATTCGGTTGATAAGGTTGTAGCAAAGCAAGTTCGTCTTTATTTAAAGCCTCAATTTTCAAAGCCTCATCGATACCATTAGTTAAGCGTTGAAGATGTCTTACCATTGCACCAAAACCACCAAAACTAACCGGAGATTGTCCGCCGCTACTATCGCCAACTGGTAAAATTCTGTTAAAGGAAAAACGTAAAGGACTTTGACGATAAGAAGGAAAGAAACCAAAGAGAAATCGCTCGAATTTTAGTTGCGAAAGTTCGACTTTTTGATATTCTGGTAACAAGCGCAAATACTCTTCCATGAAAAATTCTAAACTAGGGCGATTTAAATCTGCATCAAGATAAGTAAATAAATAAGTTGTGCGTCCATCTCGCGCCGGAAATGCTTCCCAAAAATATTGACATTGGTTTTGAATTGGTGTAAAAGAAACAATTAAATCGCCTATTTTATTCTCAGGATATCCTTGCGCGCAACTCCCCACAACCAAACAAACTCCTTCCGGTTTTTCACCTTGTCTAGCTTGTTGAGCAATTGGAGAAAAGTTACCCATTGCATCAATAAGTAAGCGAGTTTTAATAGTTTTATTTCCTGCTTCCACAACCACACCATTGGGATGCACTATAGCACTGTCAAAAGGAGTATTTTCGAGCAATTGTCCTCCAGCTTCCAGAAACTTTCCTTTCAGGGTTTCAAGAAGATATACTGGATCGATACCGATATTGAGAACATCTCTTACCCAAACATCTTTTCCACCATGAAAACTCACTCTAGCTGGATTATACTCTGTTGCGATCGCGTTTTCTAACTCAGCTTCAGTTAATAACCCTAACTCAACAAACACCTTTAACTCTTGACGCGAGATATTCCACTCTTGATCTCTTCCACGTAAAACACCCTTTTCAATTAAACTAACTTGCCAACCTTGCTTTTGCAAAGCCGCCGCTAATAAAATACCTAAAGTACCGCCACTAATAACAACATCGCAATCTAGACTTTCTAAACTTAGCGAATTCTCCTTAACCACATTCGGAATTTGTAAATCACCCTCTCGCAAAGCCCGCCAAAATTGGTCAGCCTTACGCAAACCTGCAAGTATATCACCTGGTTGTTGAGAAAGAATTTCTTCAGTTAAACTCATCACTAATTCCGATCGACAAAACTTACTCCTTATTCTCCAATCTTTCACTAACTTATCTCCCAAACACACCTCCAAAGTAATAAATTAATCTCAACTAATAAAATCCCCTTAGCCACTTGGCGACTTAGCGAGATTAAAAATCAACTTAAACCAACGTACTTCCCTTAACAATTCCTTCAAGAGTAGCAACAGGAACCTGATAAAAATACTCGCGACGAAATTGCGCTTCTGTAACAGCAGAAATAAATAAATCAATTGCTTGCTTAACAGTTGAAGATGGTGAATTCAACTCAACCACAGCAAAAAAATCGTCATTTCGCTCGACAACAAAACCGAGTTGGGAAAGTGCATCTATTCCCAACTGAAGTATCACCTGACTAATTCCTAACTTCACACAAATTTGCTCCGCAGTCGCCATTTTTCCAGTACGATAGAGATATTTCGCAATTCCCACTAACTGTTGCCAAACTTGCTCGGCTGGGGTAGACTGAGGATGAGAATAAGCGAGGGCGAGTTTTTGGGAATGTGCGATCGCGTTTCTAAACTTAATTTGCAATTCCTCCCACGCTACGGGACAATTTTCCATTTTTAAGACTTTCTCTAACATCTCCTGCATCTCTAAATCTTCTCCTTCTCCTCGCCAATCTAAAATCCATTCATTACCAGCTAAACTACTATTAAATTTACTCGCATCAGCACAACTTTTTACTGCTAACAACCTCACCTCATAATGCGGTTTACCAAAAGTGCTAAAATCCAATTCCACGATCGCATCACACAACTCTTCTTGAGGTAATTCATCTTTATAATGTCCCCACCAAACCCCTGGAAAACCTTCCTTAACCGTCTCATCCCCAAGTTCAAAATTAGTCTTAATGTATTGCACCTTTTTTTTCTTAAAATCACTGGTGTTTTTATTCCAAACATTAGTAAACCAGCAATTTTTAATTAATAATCTTGGCGCTGGATTACCCATTCCGCAAGGTTCGAGAAGTTTCAATTCCCAGAAAAGTTCTTTTCCTAATTCCGCCACAGTCACAATTAAATCCGCCTCAACTATGGGCGCAAGACTGTTAAAATCAACCAAATTTTGCCGTAATTCTTGATTGATTGCTTCTTGAAACAAAGGTAAATTTGCTACTGGTAAACTCAAACCAGCAGCAAAAGGATGACCCCCAAAACGAGCCAACAAATGCGCTTGAGAATTAACTAATTCATAGAGGTCTATATTACCAACAGAACGCGCCGAACCACGAGCAAATTTACCTTCAGAATCTATACTTAATAAAATAGTTGGACGACCGTATTCTTGGGCAACTTGACCAGCTACTAATCCTAACACGCCACCTTGCCATTGTGGATCTGCTAAAACAATCACGCTAGTTGTCGATAAATCGATTTGTTCGAGTCGCTTTTTTACATCTTTAGCAACATTTTTTTGTAATTCTTTCCGACGGGTATTCGCTAATTCGGTTTCTAAAGCTAGTTGCTGCGTGCGAGAATTGTCGCGACTGGTAAGTAACTCCACACAAAAGCTAGCATCCCCTTGAATGCGACTCACAGCATTGATTCGCGGACCCAAACCAAAGGAAATATCCGTCGGGCGATCGCCACTTCTTCTACACAATTCTAACAGAGCAGCCACCCCCGGACGAGTGGGTTCGCTTTTTTGCTTTTGTAACTGTTGAATTCCTTTTTGCGCTAAGTAGCGACAATCTCCACTTAATTGCACTAAATCGGCAATTAAACCAATCGCTACTAAATCTAATAAATCTTCTACAGGCTGTTTCGGGACATCGGGTAAAGTCTCATAAAGTGCTTCAATTAACTTATAAGCAACCGCCACTCCCGAAAGATGAAATAAAGGATGATTTTCGGACAAATAGCGAGGATTAATAATTGCTACCACCGCCGGACGTTCGGGAGGTAAAGTATGATGATCGGTAACAATAATCTCAATGCCTAACTTTTGAGCATAATTTATTTCTGCTAAATTGGTACTACCCGTATCGCAAGTAACAATTAATTTAGTTCCCAATTCCGCTAATTTCTCAATCCCTTCCTTATTCAAACCATGAGATTCCGTCAAGCGATTGGGAATATAATAACTTAGCTGGAGATGTTGCACAAAAAATTGCCCCAGTCCCTCCCAAAGCACACTTGTAGCCGTAATTCCATCCGCATCAAAGTCCCCCCAAATCGTTACTTTTTCACCTACTTCACGGGCTTGGACGAGCCTGTTAACGGCACATTTCATCTCCTCGCCAAACTCAAAACAACTCGCAGGTTGATAAAAATCTGGATTCAGAAAACCAGGTAATTTTTCCACATCCTGTATTCCCCGTTGCCATAATAATTGCGCTGCATAGCGTCCATTTGTCCCCTTCGTATAACCTTTAACTCCCTCTACAAATGACTGGGGAACTTCTGGGGCTGGATTAATTTGCCATTGAGGTTGCGGTTGAAACATAACAATCTTAACTTCGGCTGTGGCTGATTAAGTGGAATACTGGATATAGTCATTGTAAACGTTTTGTTATGTCCTCAAACTCCAAAGAAGCCGTTTTAGTTACGATTATCTGTGAAAGCGTATTGCAAGACCGTCTTGCGAAGCTCTTAAAAGAGTTAGGTATATCGGGTTACACTGTTGTTCAAGCCCAAGGTGCAGGTAGTCACGGCAGAAGGATGGGAGATATTGCTAGTTTTTTAACCAATATCGAACTGAAGACAATTGTTTCACTAGAATTGTCGGAAAAATTAATCGAACAGTTACATCAGTACAAGGAAAAATACGCTTTGATTGCTTACCGACAACAGGTAGATTCTTTTATCGATTAATTTAGTTGCTAAACTACAAAAGTCGAGTAGACTTTTGTAGTTGAAATTAAAATGATCAATGAATAATTATGACTCAGGAACTTATCGACTTACGAAATAGTATTCTTGAAGGGCGTTACGAAGATGCGCTCGAAATGGTTGATGAATTAGAGGGAATGAGCAAACAAGCTATTCTGCGGAATATTCAGTCATTTTTACTTAGACTGCTGACGCATCTCATCAAAAACCATGTTGAGAAACGTTTAACTAATTCTCGGGCAACTTCGATATCTGATTCAATTAGACAAATAAAAAAATTAAACTTGAAAGATAATCAAACCTCTTATTATTTAAAGTCCGACGAGTGGCAGGAGTTAATTGAAGATGAAATGGAAGCAGCTATCGATCTCGCAAGTGTGGAAGTATTTGCTGGTGCTTATAGTCGATTTCAACTAGCAGATATGGTTGATAAAGATCGAGTTAGAGAAATAGCTCAAGATTTGTTAGCTTTGACATATAGTAATTCTGTTAAAGAACTATCATCAATAGTTAATGAATATTTAACCACTTTACCAGGCGGTGAAGATTGGAAAGAAAGTAAACAGAGATAGAATATTTATTGAGAGATTATTTAGATTAGTTGTTAATTATGACTCAGGAACTTATCGACTTACGAAATAGTATTCTTGAAGGGCGTTACGAAGACGCGCTCGAAATTGTTGATGAATTAGAAGGAATGAGCAAACAAGCAACTTTTCGGCAAATTGAATCTTTTTTAAATAGGATGCTCATTCATTTAATTAAAAATCAAATTGAAGAACGTTTAACTAATTCTTGGGCAGCTTCTATTCGCGATTCATTACGACAAATTCAAAAGCTAAATTTGAAAGAAAATAAAAGCTCTTACTATATCAATCGTGATGAATGGGAAGCCGAAATTGAAGATGAACTCGAAGCTGCAATTCGGACAGCAAGTGTGGAAGTTAGGAGTGGTGCTTACACTCCTGCTCAACTTACAGAATTAGTAGATAGAAGTCCGATTGTGCAAAGAGCGCATGATTTATTGGCTTTGACTTATCTCCATTCAAAAAAGGAATTACCTCCAATTATTGATGAATATTTAACTCAATTACCGGGGGGTGAAGAATGGAATCAAGGAGGAATAAGATAATTGCAAATACAGGGGAGAGCTTAGGTTAAGAAACCTAAGCTAAACTTGAAAAATTGCGATTAATATGTTATCGTTTTTGATGAACTTCTTCGGTAGCACGATTTAACATCGATTCTTGTTGATGTTGTTGTTGGTGATGTTTTTTCGCCATTAATTCTCTGGCTTCTTCTTCAGTGTTTGCTGTTTCGTGTTGATGGACTTCTTCGGTAGCACGATTTAACATCGATTCTTGTTGATGTTGTTGTTGGTGATGTTTTTTCGCCATTAATTCTCTGGCTTCTTCTTGGGTACTCATAAATTAAGCTCTCCGATCGCTGGTTCTCTTTCAGCGTTACACAATTTTCGGTATACTGTATCGAAATTGACAGAAATCTTAAAGACTTTTAAATATGTTTTCTACCTTTGAGTAGATGTACTTGATTGAGCCTGGCAATTTGGATGAGTAATTACTACCCCTTGAGGTGTTACTTGGGGTGCATTGGCGGTTAAAACTATTGTACCGTCAGGCATTGTTACCCAACCTTGGGCTTGACGAATAACTGGTGTAGCTTGTTGGGTGGCAATTTCTCGCTGACGTACTACGGGAGGAGTTTTTGACTCGGTTTGGACTTGGGGACGAAACCATTCTATTATACCTGTTAACGGTGTCAGAGGTTGGGTAGGATTGGTTGGTAAACCGCCTCTTCCGGTGATAATAAAAGAACTTCCCCCGGCAATTTTCCCATCTTCAAGACGACACAAATCTCTCGCGACTAACGATTCTACATCGATAGTTTCGGTTGATAGTTCTACTATGCCTTGAGTGGGATCTACTTGAGTGTTAATTTCGATTGTACCGTCGATGCCGCGTTCGGAAGTAGCAGTAATCGCGCTAGTGTTATCTAAAAAGACACCTTCGGCGGTAATTTGAATGTTACCACCAGATCCGGCGATCGCGTTAGCACTGATCGAGCTATTCTCGCGCACAATAATAAACTTCGCATCGCTAGTAATGTTACCCCCTGTCGCACTTCCGGTAGCATTAGTTGTAATCGCGCTATTATTTTCTAACTCAAGATTCGTAGTTGTCAGAGTAATATTACCACGATCTGACTGAGCAGTTTCGGCGCTCAGAGTACCTTGATTAAGATTAATTTCGTCAGCGATAATATTTAAACTACCAGCAATTCCCTCAGTTGAGCTAACCGCAATCTCAGAATTTTGGAAAACGTCTAATCTTCCTGTCTCAATATTCAACGAACCCGCTTCACCTGTAACTGTCGCAGAAGCATTCAAATTACTATTATTATTTAAGCTGATTTCTTGCGGTGCAATTACGGTCAAATTGCCGCCAATTCCCTCTTGCGTTGCTGCTGAAATCGTCGCCTGATTATCTAACCTCAAAGTTTCGGCTAAATCAAGAATAATATTCCCATTTCCACCCAAACTTGTTTCTGCACGAATACTCCCACTATCAAGAAAAACATTACTCGCTGTAATACTTAATTGTCCCGCATCCCCACCACCTAAACTATTAACAAATATTCCCGAATTTTCGCCATTAATTAACAGCAAATTAGTGTTTACAGCTAACGAACCTGCCTCCCCATCTCCCCTAGCGGAAGCTTCTAAGATACTATCATTATTTAAACTTACTTCTTGAGGCGCATTGATAATCAAATTACCGCCATTTCCTTCGTTGGTAGCAGCCGAAATAGTCGCCCCGTTATCCAACCTCAAAGATTCACTTAAATCTAGGAAAATATTTCCATTTCCACCTAGATTAGTTTCCGCACCAATAACCCCATCATTCAGAAAGATATTCCTTGCTGTAATTTGTAATTCTCCCGCATCACCACCACCTAAACTATTGACAAATACGCCGGAATTTCCCCCATTAATTACCAGCACATCTGTATTTACAGTTAACGCCCCTGCTTTACCATCTCCACTTGCCGAAGCAGTCAAATTACTATTATTAACTAAGTTTACTTCTTGAGGGGCATTGACAATTAAATTTCCCCCAGTTCCTGCTCTCGTCGAAGCTGAAATACTCGCATTATTTTCTAAACTCAAACTCTCGGTTAAATCCAGAATAATATTTCCATTTCCACCTAAATTTGTTTCCGCCCGAATACTACCACTATCTACAAAAACGTTGTTAGCGGTAATACTTAATTGTCCCGCATCACCACTTCCTGCACTATTAACAAATATTCCCGAATTACCACTAATAGAAACTAAATCTGTATTTACAGATAACGAACCTGCTTCGCCATTTCCTAAAGCGGATGCACTCACATTACTATTATTTGCTAAACTTAATGACTCGGTTAAATTTATTTGAATATTTGCGTTACTACCTTGATTAGTTTCGGCAATAATACTTCCGTTATTTAGCAAAACATTATTAGCTGTAATTTGCAATTGTCCGGCATCGCCAGTTCCCCGACTACTAACAAAAATATTTGAACTTTGACGCACAAATACTTCTTCACTGTTGATAGTTAAACTACCTGCTTGACCTGCGCCAAAAGCTTCCGCAGAAATTACGCTATTATTTTCTAAAGTTATGTTTGGTGTCTCAATAATTAAATTTCCTCCGATTCCATCAGTAGTAGTTGCAGCAATAACGGAGTTGTTGAGTAAATTTAGAGATTCTGAAAGTTGGATAGTAATCGAACCTTCGGAACCATTATTATTAGAAACATTAATAATACTACCGTCAATGAGAAAATTATTAGCTTCGATCGATAAATTACCTGCTACTTGGTTTGCCCGAGATTGAGATTCTAAGGTGCTAGTAATAGCATCTTCTCTATTGGTATCTATTATTTGGATGTTGTCGGCAGTAATAAAGACATTCCCTGGTTTTCCTTCGCTAAAAGTACCCGCAGCTATTGCTGCTCCATCTAGCATTAAAAGCCGCTCAGTATTAATAGTAATATTACCGCCATCTCCGGTTGCTTCTGTTTGTACATCAGAAAAAAAACCAGTGGGAGATTGACTATTACCAATGATTTCTATTTCAGTAGCATTAATAAGCACATTTGCGCCGTTACCTTCGCCAAAAGTACCTGCACCTATTCTAGCTCCATTGCTAAGGGTAAAGCGTTCTGTATTAATAGTAACAGTGCCGCCATCGCCACTTGCTTCTGGTTTTACGTCTGACAATAAACCAGTCAAAGACTGATTATTAGTAAGCGCTCCGATTAAGTTTATTTCTGTACTATTAATTGTTAAAGCTCCAGCATTTCCTTCACTAAAACTAGAAGCGGAAATTACGGCTCCATCGACTAAATTGAGCAGGTTACTGTTTACCGTAATACTACCACCATTTCCGGTGGCTTCTCGCAAAACATCAGAATAAAATCCGCTACTGGATGAGTTATTATTAGGATTACCAATTAATTCGATTTGGTTAGCATTTACTAATAAATCGCCTGCGTCTCCTCCACCTAATGTGGAAGAAGAAATTATAGCTCCATTTTGGACAGTTAAATTTTCAGTATTAATAGTTAAAATGCCACCATTTCCTGTGGCTTGGGCTTGAACTTCAACGAATAAACCGCTTGATAAATCGGGATTGTCTCCGTTAATTACTGCTACATTAGTAGCATTAATAGTTAAGTTACCAGAATCGCCTGCACCGGAGGTAAAAGCTTTAATTTCTCCGCCATTAATCACGTTAAAAATTTCAGTATCAATGGTTACATTGCCACCAGTTGCAGTGGCTTCGGCGGTGCTACCTGTGCGAATTGTACCATCAATTAATTCTACTGTTTCGGATGCTTTAATAATAATATTACCACCCGATCGCGTGCCTCGATTTTCACCAGAGATGCGTGAGTCGTTAGTCAACGCTAAACGCCTTGCTTGTATTTGCACTTCGCCGCTACCAAAGCCACTGACATCGACGAGGGCGGAATTATTTAGCTCAATGTCGCGAAAGTTCTCTATTTGCTCGTAATTAAGCGCATATCCTCTTTCTACTGTCTCGATACCTACGATACCATCATCAACGCTACCTAATTCAATCCTACCTTCGGCGACTAAGGCAATACCACCATCAAAGAAAATATCTCCGCCAATTAAGGCTAAAGTTTGTTGTGGGGGTACGACTAAACCTGTTTGTTGATTGATAGATTGATTGACAATGCTGCCTCTTTCTTCTCCCACCAAAAGATTAAAAGATAATGCTGTTGGCGCTACGGCAAGTAAGTTACTATTTTCGGGATTTGTGGCACTAAATAAGCCTGTTGTCCCGAAGTTAATGGCATCGGCGGTGCTGGCGATAAATGAACCTGAGACACTTAAACTCGCATTTCCACCAAAGTTAATTCCGTTTGGATTAAGGAGAAATAAATCTGCTGTTCCTAAAACTCCTAAGCTGCCTAAAATTTCTGAAGAATTTTCTCCGGTTACTCGTGAGAAAATGCGCTCAACTCCTGTGGGATTTTCAAATAATATTCTTTCGCCTGCTTCAACGTTAAATTCGGAAAAACTATGAAATAAATTTGCGCCGCGAGTTGAACCACCAGTAATATTTTTGCTTGTATTTTCTGACGTTATTACTAGGGAATTTTCTGTGCCCAAAGTATCATCGGGAATCAAACGCGATGAGTTAGTTGGTTCGCTATTTTCAGCCTCAATAGTTAAAACTTCTCCTGGGTTAACTGTAACTCCAGCGATTTGATTTTGTTGGGCGGTTAAAACGGTTAAACTATTAGAAAATAAGGCATTTGGTTGCACGTTTAATAAGATGCTATTTTCTGGGTTTGTAGCGCTAAATATCCCATTTTCTCCTAGTTGAATAGCGTCCGCGCTGCTAGCCACAAATGAGCCACGAATATCTAAGCTAGCATTTTCACCAAAAAAGATGCCGTTGGGATTAAGTAAAAATAAATTTGCGGTTCCTTCGACACCTAAAACACCAAAAATATTACTTGCATTGCTTCCAGTTACGCGAGTGAGAATGTTTTCAATTCCATCAGGATTAGCAAAATAAACGCTGCTTCCTTCACTAATATTAAATTCAAGAAAGCTGTGAAATAAATTGCTTCCTCTGGTTGCTCCGCCAGTAATTAAATCTTTTAATTCTTCAACTGCATTGACTCGGGAATTTTCTGTGCCTAATGTTGCATCGGGAATTAATTGTGCTTTGAGTTTGCTAGTTTCACTAATGCTGGCAAGTAAAGAAAAAGCTAATGTTAGCGAAGCTACTGGAAGAATTCGCACGAAGTTCATTTTTTTAGGTAGATAATGGGATTGGTTCTAACTTGTGAAAATTGTGTAGACTAAAGAAAATTAAGTGTTTTTTAGTTTAATTAAACTTGTAGTCATTATAGCTAATACAGATAACAAATAGGGGGATGTAAAAATATTTTTTTACATCCATCGAGATCGCAATAAGTTGACAAAACGGCAAGTAGTAGTAAGGATTTGGCTTTGGCTCAAAAAAACGCTATTATCAGTGCTATGTCCATCTGTGGTTTCATCTACAAAAAAATGGTAAAATTGATTTTAATTACAGGGGTTAGTCGCGGTCTAGGTCGTGCTATGACTGAAGAGTTTATTAAACGAGGACATACAGTCTTAGGTTGCGCTCGTAATGAAGATGCGATCGCGAAATTACAAGCTAAATTTGGTTCTCCTCATGATTTCGCAGCAATAGATGTTACCGACGATCGCGAAGTGAAAGCTTGGAGTAAAATTTTATTAGCTGAGTATGGCGCACCAGATTTGTTAATTAATAATGCTGCGACGATCAATAATCTTGAGCCACTTTGGCAAGTTTCAGCTACAGAATTCGATCGAGTTATTGATGTGAATATCAAAGGTGTAGCTAATGTTATTCGTCATTTTCTCCCAGCAATGATCGAACGTCAAAGCGGTATTGTGGTTAATTTTAGCTCTGGTTGGGGTCGTTCTACTTCACCGGAAGTTGCTCCTTATTGTACCACAAAATGGGCAATTGAAGGATTAACGCGATCGCTAGCGCAAGAACTTCCGGTGGGTATGGCGGCAATTTCACTTAATCCTGGTGTTATTCACACTGATATGCTGGAAATCTGTTTCGGTGAAGAAGCTGCTAATTATACTTCTATTGCGGAGTGGGTTAGCAAATCTGTTCCTTTCCTCTTGGAAATTTCTCCTCAAGATAATGGTATGCCTTTAACTGTACCAGTTTAATTTAACTATAAAGAAAGACAGAGAAATTTTTCTCTGTCTTTCTTTAAGTTGATGACAAAAATTATCCTTCAACTTTTTTTCTTCGAGACTCCAACCAAACAGGTATCGTAATCGAAGCAATCAGTAAAATTAGGGCAATAATGCCAAAATTAGTTACCCAAGTTACTAATTGCTGCAAAGGTACAATTCTGCCCAAAAAGAATGATAAAGTAACCATTATTGATGCCCAAATAGTAGCACCACCAATATTACAAAGTAGAAATTGTGGGTAAGGCATCTGAGCAATTCCCGCTAACGGACCTGCGAAAATCCGCAATAAAGCGACAAAACGACCGAAAAATACGGCTCTGGGAGCGTTTTCGCTAAATTCGTTTCTTACTTGTTGCAGTTGCTTTTCACTGATACGGAAAAAACGCCCCACTTTAACTAAAAGATGCCAACCACCAAATTTACCAATCCAATAACCAAAATTATCGCCTAAGACAGCGCCTCCGATCGCGCTTGCCAAAACGTACCAATACCTTAACTCGCCGCTACCTGCCAGGAAACCGCCAACAATCGTAATTGTTTCGCCTGGTAAAGGTATTCCTGTATTTTCGAGGGCAATGCCGATAAATACTGTCCAGTAGCCGTATTCGCGAGCAAGATTCTGGATTGCCTCCAGCGACAAAAACTCAAAAGACATCCAGTACAGCCTTTACAAAGGTTTACCTACCTTTTCATCTTGGCGCGATCGCTACAGTAATGTCAATTACGGTTTCTACAGATTCCTGCTAATTTCCGATCTCATACCATATTTAACTATTCTTGTCAAGATTATTGACGAAAATAGTTAGACGGCAAAAATCCCGCGAGATTTTTGCCGTCAGCAACAAACCCTAGGTAGGGACAGCTTCTCCAGGGCGTAGTTTCGCCCATTTACCATCCTCCCGCAAGAAACTATGACAGCCGACCACATCCCATTCCATCTCGATGTGATCTTCGCGAGGACGGATGTTAACATTGATTGACGGTTCTTTGGGTTCAAAATCCGGGTTTTCCGTCAAATGTTCTTGTTCGTGTTGCGTTTCTACAGCGTGGTAGGTTTCGCAACGGTCTACAAAGTAACAGTTTACACAAATACACATGGCACAAATTTTCGGAGTGCTTTTCTGTTAATTTAGCTCAGACCAAAGCGCGATCGCTGGTTCTTTAGATTGATTTTTGTGAATTAATGACTTTACCGTCAGCAGCAAATTTTCCTTTCAGTTTAGAGTTACTACCCCAACCAGCTTATCTGGTTGGTGGTGCAGTCAGAGATGCTTTACTCAACCGTAAACGTCGAGAATTTGACTTTGATTTTGTCTTAGCAACTCAAGCGGTAGAAACTGCTAGCAAAATTGCGCGTATTTGTCAAGCAGGTTTTGTTTTGTTAGACGAACAAAGACAAATTGCGAGAGTTGTTTTTGACGAGGGAACTGTTGATTTTGCGCTTCAGGAAGGAGATAGCTTAGTCACGGATTTGCAGCGAAGAGATTATACAATTAACGCGATCGCTTATAATCCTCTTACTACTGAATTAATCGATCCTCTCGAAGGACAAAAAGACATTCAAAAAGGTATTTTGAGAATGGTTTCCGTTGCCAATCTCGAAGACGATCCCTTACGTTTATTAAGAGCTTATCGTTTTGCGGCTCAACTTAATTTCACCATCGAACCCACAACTCGCGCAACAATTAGCCGTTTAAATCAATTATTACCTAAAGTTGCCGCCGAACGAGTCCAAACCGAGTTAAATTATCTTTTAGCAGCGCCACAATCTTACATCTGGTTAGCTGCTGCAAACGAAGACAAGTTGCTGCAATTTTGGTTTCCCCAAGCAACTCCAGAAAATTTCCAACTAATTGAAAAGGTTGACAAAGTTACCGAGAATGTAGTAGAAAAATTTCCCAAATTAGCAAAGCAATTAAACACATCAGTTAGCGGAAAATCATTATCGAGACTAAATTTAGCCAAACTTGCTTGTCTGGTCTCGACTCAGCCAGCAGCAGCCGAATTAGAGTTAATTCAATTAAAGTATTCCAAAGCGGAAATTCGTACAGTTACAACTGCATTAAAATCCTTACCAAATTTGCTACCCCAAAGTTTACGAGAAGAATATTTTTTGTTTCAGAATCTCGGAGATGTCTTTCCCACTTTAGCAATCTTAGCCCTAGCTACAGGAAAAGAAATAGAACAAATTGCTAATTTAATTAAACGCTATCTTAACCCAGAAGATTTAGTAGCCCATCCTACATCATTAGTTACCGGAAACGACTTAATTAATCGGCTAAAATTGACACCATCACCCCAAATCGGCAAATTACTCACAGAAATCCAAATCGCCCGCATCGAAGGTAAAATAGTCACGGTAGAAGACGCGATCGCTTTTGCTAGGGAATTGGGGACTGGTTTCAGTGACCAGTGACCAGTGACCAGTGAACAGTGAACAGTGAACAGCGATCAGTGAACAGTTTGTCCTCCAATTCTTTCTTGTCCTGTTTGTTCCAATTTCAAGTCTTAATCGTTATAGATAACTGCTAACTGCTAACTGCTAACTGATAACTGTTCACTGCTAACTGATAACTGCTAACTGATAACTGCTAACTGCTAACTGTTCACTGAAACCCCCCTACCCTGCATTTTGCTCGCAGACGGGATCGGCTAAGATATAAATTCTGTCAAGAAATATTAAGTTGAATGGTTGCTACAAACTCGAACAGCTTCACTGAGAAATCCCTCCAATTACCACCTTTACCATTAAAACGACCCTTACTGGCGATCGGTCACGGTACCAGAGACACAGAAGGTCGTCAAACTTTCATTGATTTTGCCGAAGCTTATCATAAACTAGATTCATCCAGACCAGTAATACCTTGTTTTCTGGAACTGACAACCCCAACAATTCAAGAAGGAGTTGACAACTGCGTCGAACAAGGATACACCGAATTTTCCGTTGTCCCAATTTTATTATTTGCTGCCAGACATAATAAATTTGACGTTACCAACGAACTCGATCGCGCCAGAGAACGCCATCCGCAGGTAAAATTTCATTACGGACGACATTTTGGGATCGCACCTGGTATTCTCGAATTGTGGCGCGATCGCCTCGCAGAACTCGACAAACCAGAGTATAATCCTCACAACATCTCTCGTGCAGAAACAGTTTTGTTATTTATTGGACGAGGTTCGAGTGACCCCGATGCGAATGGTGATGTTTACAAATTAGCCCGCATGATTTGGGAAGGAAGCGGTTATCATACCGTAGAAACTTGTTTTATTGGAATCACTCATCCACGTCTCGAAGAAGGTTTTCGTCGCGCTCGTCTTTACGAACCAAAAAGGATTATTGTCTTACCATATTTCTTGTTTACTGGCGTATTAATGAAAAAGATTTTTAACATTACCGCCGAACAACAAGCACAATATCCTCATATTACGATGAATTGCTTACCAGAAATGGGCATTCAACCGCAATTATTGCAAATCTTACGTTCCAGAGAAATAGAAACTCAACTCGGAAATGTGCAGATGAATTGCGAAATGTGTAAGTTTCGATTAGCTGCTAAAGATAGTGTAAGTAATGGACATTCTCACGAACATCATCATCACCACCACGGTCATCATCACCATCACCACGAGCATGATACACCAGATCCTTATGCTAATTTAGACCAATATCATCAACGTATTTGGCAAGCACCGTAAGATGAAATAAGTACCTGCATTTACCAATTCTACCAGTGGAAAACGAACAACTTTCTGGCGTACCTCGCACCATGTTAACTCTCTCCTAATAAACCACAGTTAAATTAAAACTTATGAACAGCCCTTTAATAAAAATTGTTGTAAAAAACTACCGATGCTTGGCAGATATATCAGTGCAAACTAATTCGCTCAATGTTTTGTTTGGACCGAATGGAGTTGGCAAATCAACATTTTTAGATACAATTTGGTTTTTACGAGATTGTGCAATTCGAGGGGTTGAGTTTGCTTCATCAGATCGAGATCATGGTATTGGCTTGCTTTGGGATGGGGCAGAGGAACAAGAAAATATTATTATTGAACTTGAAAGTAACTTAGCACGGTATCAGGTTTATTTTGGCTATTCTTCAGGACGAATTGAGCCATTTGTAGGTGAAAAATTAATTAGCAAAGAAACTGATTTATCAATGATAAATAGAACAATTGGGAGTAATAGAGTCTTATTTAGTTACGAAGAATCAAAAGAAACATTTAGTAGTCTTAAAGAACCGAATAAACTGGCTTTAACCAAATATGTAGAACTAGCTCAAAATAATTCCGTTGCTTCTGAAATTGATAATTTATTAAGACAAGTTCGTTCTTACAATTCTCGTTCTTACCCCCTTGATAAGTTAAAGAAGTTTGGTTCTGAAGTAGATTATAGCGATCGCTTACAAGATCGCGCTGAAAATTTGTGGTCAGTTTTGCGGAACTTACACGATCGCCATGTCATAGACGATCGTTATCAAACGATCCTCCAATTTATGAGAGAAGCCTTTCCAAACTTTGAAGAACTGTATTTTGAACAAACAGGACGTTTAAGTGTCTATGCTTATTTTCTAGATAAAAAAAGACGTAAACCAATTCAAGCCTCCGGCATATCCGATGGACATTTACAGCTATTAATTAACTTAACTGCTTTGTTTTCTGAAGGTAAAAATAGAACATTGATTTTAATGGATGAACCAGAAACATCCCTTCATCCTTGGGCATTAGCGATTTTTGGCAAAGCGGTTAAACTAGCAACAGAAGAATGGAATAAGCAGGTATTTATCGCAACTCATTCCCCTGTTTTATTAAGCCAATTTGAAGCCCAGGATATCTTAGCTGCCGAATTAGATGCTCAGGGAAAAACAGTTATTAAAAGAGTGAGCCAAATTGAAGAAGTTCAAGACTTACTCGAAAATTATGCAGTAGGTTCGCTTTATATGGCAGAAATGATTGCCCCTCAAAGTCAGCCTGCAATTAAAGAGGTGAAAGCGTGAGTGTTCCCTCTAGTTCACGTTCTCCCTGTTATTACTTTAAGTTTGGCTTACTGGTGACAGGACGAGGAGAAGAACAATATTTGCCTCAGTTATTTAGGTCATTGATGGAAACAGGTATTTGTTCTTTTGAAGTCATTGGTAAAGTAGAACAACTTAATCCTATCACATCTAAAATAAAGAAGTTAAAAATGGTGGGAAGTGGAAAGACAATTTTGAGTAAGGATGAAAAAAGAATTGGTATTCCAGCAAGAGAATATATCAAGTCAGATCCTTGTAAATATGTCATTTTGATTGATGATTTAGAAGCAGATCGCCAAGAGATTGCTAAAGAGGTATTTGATCGTTATCGAACAATCCTAGATACGATGCTACCGAAACAAAAAAATCAGACCTCTGTTCATTTTTTAGTAAATATGCTAGAGGCTTACTATTTTGCTAATGCTCAGTCTATCAATAAAGTTTTAGGCACATCCTTACGAGATTTTGCAGGAGATGTAGAAACAATTCGTCATCCTAAAGGAGAGTTGAAACAAATTTACTCTGGGTTTCAGGAAGTTAGAGATGGCGGAAAAATTTTACAAGAGCTTGATGTTACCCATATTTTAGCTAATCCTGAAACCTGTGCAGCTTTACGCACGCTTTTTGCTTGGTGCTTAAAAATTATTCAACAGTATCCCTATGCTGATGATTTAGATTTAAACTCTTTAGAAGAACTTTATCAGATCAAAACTGGCAAATTATATGAAGTTACTGCTTCTCAATTAGACCTTTTACTTAGTTGAAATCTCTCTGTATGGGCAGCAAGATTATCCGTGGCTACCACAGCAACAGCCCATAATTGAGGAAGCAGAGACTTTTGAGGACGAAGCGCAAAAGTATAATCATCTAAAAAAACTTGCAGATGACTAAGAGAAGCTTTTCCCAGATAAAGAGCAGGACGTTTTCTTATTTTCTCAATTAAAAGATAAAAATCCATAAGTTTAGCTAAAAATCAATTTCGGTAATTTGAAAACCTTTGCTTAACAAGCTAATCATTTATTAGACCGTAATCGACTTCGCTATTTTTGCAAGCAATCGTAAAGCTTCATTCACCGAAGCCGAATCTGGGAAGATTTCTGCAACATCTGGATCGAGGATGATTACATTACTCGATTGCGTATAAGCTTCGTAATATTTACCCCGAACACCACCTGAAAAATCGTATTCAGATCTCATTTCATCGTTACCAGTTTTTTCAGGTTCTTGACTCATAATTTTTCCTCTCCTGTTTAGTGGCTAAACGAGCGCTGATTAGGCGTACTTCGTCTTTTCGCTCAGTATGGGATACAACTAGAAGCCGTTGTAACTTGGAATATCCTATCGTTAGAAGCCGGAACTCACCAACTGAGTGATCGGGGTCAGCGATCGTTACAGCTAATGGATCTCCAAAGACTGTAACAGCTTCCTCAAAAGACACACCGTGCTTTTTAATGTTGCTATTTGCTTTACTTTGGTTCCACTGAAACTTCATAGAACTATTTTAGCTTTTAGCACCAAGATTTTCAGGGGAGAATCTGTATTAAACTCTAATTAGTTAGTGCGACTGAAAAGATTTGTTTATAGTTTTACGAAAATTTCTCGGTATAAATTATAAATATTTAGGAAATTGACAGCCCTAGTCTATTTGCTATTATCAGTTTGAACATCACAGAGCGCAGGATTTATGAGTGAGAAAGAGATTACTGTAGGTGAAAAAGTACGGGTGGTAACTCTACCTCCTTATCTGAAAACGGCGGAACCGATGCCAATGTTACGTCCTCCGGACATAATTAAAGTTGGTGAAGAAGGTGTGGTTCTCGATCGCCGTCCTGGGGGATACTGGGGAGTACGTTTTGCTAAGGGTGCTTTTTTGCTGGAAAATCAGTATATTGAACCTGTATAGCTCTAACTTTCAGCAGAAGCGCGTGAATAGCTGAGTAAATTACCATATTTGCGAAGTTTTTACAGTAGCAGTGAAGTTATGCAACGTCTCAAAAATCAAGTAGCTTTGGTTACAGGTGCAAGTTCGGGAATTGGTATTGCCGTAGCTAAGGCTTTGGCTGCTGAAGGGGCACAGGTTGTGGTAAACTATCGTAGCTCGAAGTCAGAAGCTTTGCAAGTTGTGGAAGAGATCGAGGCTGAGGGTGGAGTTGCGATCGCGCTTCAAGCTGATGTTAGTGATGAAAATGCTGTTCAGCAAATGTTTGCGGAAATGTTCGCGGCGTTTGGTACGATTGACATTTTGGTGAATAATGCAGGTATGCAAAAAGATGCTAATCTCGTCGATATGTCGTTGGCTGATTGGCAAAAAGTGATTAATGTTAATTTAGGCGGTACTTTTATTTGTGCTAGGGAAGCAGCGAAAGAATTTATTCGTCGCGGGGTGATTTCGGAACGTTCTTGTGCTGCTGGGAAAATTATTTTTATGAGTTCGGTACATGATATAATTCCTTGGGCTGGTCATAGTAATTATGCTGCTTCTAAAGGTGGAATGAAGCTTTTTATGCAGAGTATTGCTCAAGAACTTGCTCAGTATAAAATTCGCGTTAATAGTATCGCCCCAGGTGCAATTAAAACGCCAATTAATCGCGAAGCTTGGGAGACAGCCGAGGCAAGAGAAAAGTTGTTGAAATTGATTCCTTATGGGCGGATTGGTGTACCCGAAGATATTGGCAAAGCTGCGGTTTGGTTGGCTTCTGATGATAGCGATTATGTTCACGGTGAAACTTTATATATTGATGGGGGAATGACTCTTTATCCTGGTTTTGCTACTGGTGAAGGTTAGTTTTTTTAGAGGTTTATTTCGCTGATTTTTCGCTGGTAAATGCTTTGATTAAAAGAGTTTTTGAGAAGTAGAGATTTTGCCAGCCTAGTCTCGACAATCAATAAATGAAGCCCCGGTAATTGACAATCTGCATAAAGTTTATTCTTTTCCTGCATAATTTCCGGTTGGATATGGTAGTAATAACCGTCAGTTGAAATAGAGCTTAAGTTTACATTTCTTATTGGTAAGAATTGAGTAGAAATATTACTAGATTACAAATTTTTTCTTTACGAATTTTGATATTTGTTGCTGGAGAAATTAGTTAAGCTAGAAATATACATAAGAAAGGTTGAGGAATATTTATGAATGCTATTCCTAGTCAAGGATTAAATAAAGTTAACTGGCAAACTATAGTAATGTTTGCTTTAGGTTTCTGGCTCAGTGGTAGTTTGCTGTTAGACTTGGCAGTTGTACCAAGTTTATCGGCGGCTGGGATGATGAATCAAGCTGGGTTCGCGGCTGCGGGTTATACTATTTTTGGCATTTTCAATCATATCGAGCTATTGTGCGCGGCTTTGGTGATGACAGGAGCTTTGGTATTACACGGATCTCATAAATTGTCTTCTTACCGAGAAATTGTCTGTCTAGCTTTAGCTGGTGTTTTGTTAGCGATCGCTATTATCTATACTTACATTTTGACACCACAAATGAGTGGCTTGGCGCTGCAATTAAATCTTTTTGCTCCGTCTACCACGATGTCAGGATCGATGATTCCCCTACACGAAGCTTACTGGGGTTTAGAAGTTGTCAAGTTGATTGCAGGTGCAACGTTGCTCCGTTGGTGCTATCGCGATACTTGCGCGATCTAAAATTGCTTTAGAGATGTTGCACCCAACATCTCTAATCACAGCCTTCGGTTTCTTCTGCTTCCGAGTTAAAAAAGAGGATTCGCAGTGCGAGAAGTGCAAAACCGAGTGCAGCGATCGCTTTTACAATCCGAGTTGGTAAAAACTCGGCGGCTGTTTGTCCTAAAATAACTCCCAGGAAGCTAGTTAGCAATAAAGCTGTTACTGAGCCGAAAAATACAGCGCGAGGAGAAATTGAGTTACCAGAAAGCGCGATCGCTGCTAATTGGCTTTTGTCTCCTAATTCTGCTAAAAATACAGTTATAAATGCCAGTCCGAGTAATTGCCAGTCCATTATTTTTTCTCATTCTCAAATTAACTTAACCTTGGATTACATCCCACAACAACCAGGCTGAAACTGATAATAACAGCATTCCTACTACCTTGTCTTGAATTCCCGCAGGTAGTCTTTTTGCTAACCAACAGCCCAACATCACTCCTAATAAACTGGTAGCAATTAAAGCTGTAGCTGCACCTGCAAAGACAATCCAAGGTGAATGAGATTCCGCCGTCATCAAAAGCGTTGCTAGCTGGGTTTTATCTCCCATTTCGGCTAAAAAGATGGTAACAAATGTCGAACTAAATGCGCCCCAAAAGCCCATTTTTTTATTCTTGACAATTTTCTCTTTTTGTGCTATAGCTTCTAAAGTGCACGATTCGAGTTTTGCTGTCGGCAAATTTTCGGACTGGTTAGTTTGAGAAAGCTCTTTTTCAACTGGCTCTGTATAGGTCACGTTAATTATCAGGCTAAGTTTACTACAGCTACAAGGCTAAGGTGGGCTATTTGCCAAGGTTTTGACAAATATTAATTTATTTATTATTCCAGAAATTGTCGGCAAATTTCAACCTGGGAGATCCCGATTATAGCGAAACATTTCCGCAGAATTAAATCCCCACACTCCCGCTATTTGCTGCTGACAGCAGTCAATAGCAAAATCGTTAAACTCTTCTGGAGAGACTTGATACATCTGCTGAAATGTCTCTGGTTGAACCCGACAAAAGCGAGGACGTTCTTCGTAAATGCGACATTTGCGGGTATGATGGTCGAAATTCACGCACCAACCATCTTCTCCCACCATCGTTAAATATTGCTTTAGTTCCTCGGATGAGAGATAATCTTCTAAGTCTGGTCGCTCGCTGGGATCGAGATGACAGCAGGCTCCACAATTTTGCACGCAACGCCAAGTTGACATAGTTATTATTTGGCTGATTCCTCAAATAGGGTAGCAAAATTCTCGCGATCGCCCAGCTAACATAACAAAACTTTATGAATTTTTATGTAGTTTCTGAAAAAAATTTGCGATTTGCCAGGTAATATATTAAACGAGTTTGTGTTTTTGCCTTAAACATTGTTTCGGGTTGCCAAAATCGGGAGGAGATATGGATTTTATTACGAGTGCTTTAACAAGCGTTAACTGGGAAGTAATTTTTCAATTGCTGTTCGTTGCTTTAATTATGCTCTCAGGACCAGTAGTAATTTTTCTACTGGCTGCTCGCGGCGGCGATCTTTAAACCTTTTGCAGTTATCCTGGTTATGGTATGGACGCATTTCGGTGCGTCCATATTTTTAGTGAGTGGGGACTGGGGTTTTCAGTGAACAGTGAGCAGTTACCAGTTACCAGTGGGTAGTGGGTGGTTGGTAGTCGAGGTTGGAAGTGGGAGGGATTGGGGAAATTGTACTAATTGGGAGACAAACTGGTAATTGGTAAATGCGGCTACGTGCTAACTGGTAACTGTATCCAGGGCTGCGATCGCGGCTTGAATTAAGTTAGAGTAGATAGGTTTGCTAATGTCAACTTGGACAGCATCATCTCTGGTTTTTCCGCGCAAACCCACAGTTTCCCCTTGACGAATAGCGAGAACTTCACCACGAGAATTTCTAATTCTGAGTTCATTTTCGGGTTCGACAAGGTTACAAAGATAAGAATTTCCTTGATAATCGAATTTAGCTTTTTTACTAGGAAGAGTCGCGTTTGCAGGTAGTCGCACGCCTACTAATTGTAACTCGATATTCGTGTTGCCTTGAAAATGATTTTCTTGCAACTTGTAAGCGATATCGAGACGATTAGGTAAAGGAAAATAAGCCCCCCAACGCCACGCGATCGCGCTCATTTTTCTAGTACCATGAGGAGTATCTTGACCGAGTACCAGTTTGAGGTGATTTTTGCCAACAATACGCTGTTCCAAAACCCTGACATTTGGAGTCCAAAATATTGGAAAATTATTGGCAATTCCCCAAGGTTGTAAACTATCAATTTGTTGGTAGAAACTAGGAGTTAATTGACTAAAATTTGCCTCCCCATCAATTTCCACAAGCGGTTTGAGATGTTCTCGTTCTAAACATTGATAAGCAAACTCACTCAACCTTTGTTGAAAAGCAACTAAATTAGCCGCAGATAAACTGAAACCACCAGCCGCATGATGTCCGCCATATTTACCTAGTAAATCATCACAATATTCTAAACCCTGAAAAACATTAAATTCGCGAATACCTCTAGCCGAACCCCGAATGTGTGTTTTTTCCTCATCTTCATAAGTTCCGATAAACACAGGAACACCATAACGTTCCACCAAACGAGAAGCAACAATCCCAATAACTCCATGATGCCAATTTGGTTGGACAATAACTAAAACTCTCGCTTGAAGATAATCATAAAAATGAGTTTCAGTCGGCGCAGTAATTAGATCCGGAGCATTAGTTTTGCGATATAGTGCAGGCTGAGGAGATGCTTGTTGAAATTGCTCAATTGCTGAAATCGCCTCATGTTCAATTTGTTCGCAAAGTTGCTGACGCTGATGATTTAATTGTTCGCATTGCATCGCCCTTTCTAAAGCAATACCTTCATCAGTAGTCGTCAACAATTCGATCGCAATTTGAGGATCGCCAATTCTCCCCACAGCATTAATTCTCGGTCCCAGTTTGAAACCAATATCATCGGGTTTTAAAGCTTTTTGTGACTCACTAACACCTGCAACCTGAATCAAAGCTTGAATTCCCCGGATTTCCGACTTTGGTAAGATCCGCAAACCACGCTTCAACCAACGACGATTAACCCCCACCAACGGCGCAAGATCGGCAATAGTTCCTAAAGTAAATAACTCCAGCAATTGATTCGTCAAACCCTTAAGTAAACCTAGACTTTGGGCAGTAGTTACCGCCAAAATATAAGCAACCCCAACTCCAGCCAAACTGCGATAAGGCGAATTAGGACGAATTAACTTCGGATTGAGAATCGCATCGGCGGGTGGTAACTTTTCGGGAATATCATGATGATCGGTAATAATTACCGTCAACCCCAACTCGATCGCCCGCGCGATCGCCTCATAAGCAGAAATGCCATTATCAACCGTTAAAATTAAGCCAACCCCAGACTCCGCAAATTCTTCAACAATACGCTGATTAATCCCATAGCCATCCTTCATCCGACTAGGAATCGCATAATCCACATCTATCCCCAAATGAGCAAAAGCACGTAACAATAAAGCCGTGCTAGTCATCCCATCAGCGTCATAGTCACCACAAATCGCCACTTTTTCCCCAAAAGATCGCGCTTCTGTGAGCAACTCGACACTTTTCGCCAAATCGGGGAAATCATCCAGTGGTGAGGGTAACTGCTCCACTTCCGGGTCAAGATAAGTATAAGCTTCTTGGGGAGTATCAATACCGCGATTGACAATTACTCGAGCAATTAAAGGATCGAGTCCAGTAGTTTGAATGAATAAATCAACTTTTTCCTTTGCTGTTGGTGCTATTTGCCACCGTTGAGCAGGCAATCGATCGATCATTGTTTACTTTCCGTTGTTCATCGTTCATTGTCTCTCCTTCGTTGCAAACTGACAAGTACAGAGATTACACGGTGTATCTCTAAAGAGAGCGTGGTTAAAATCAAAAGAAACCACAGCAAGATTGTTATTCAGTGTTGCGATAGTCTATGTCACTCGAAAACCTCGGATTTTACTCACCCACCTTAGAAGAGATTTGCGATCGCTCTCCACTTCAAGTAACTCCCGATACTCCCCTCGAAGAAGTTCTCGATCGAATGTACCAGACTATCGGCACTCAGTGTTTAGTTGCAGATGGTAAGGCTGAAAGTAAAGTACTTTCTAGCAGCTATGCTTTAGTAATCGAAGCTAACAAAATTGTGGGGATTTTTACCGAACGAGATTTAGTAAATATTGCCGCAAGCGAAAAAAAACTTGCTCAGTTAACTGTTTCTGAGGTAATGACGAAGCATTTGTTTACCTTAAACAAAAGTGAATATCGAGACGTTTTCGGGGTTTTAGCAATCTTACGACAGCATCGCATTCGTCACCTGCCAGCGATCGACGAACAGGGAAATATCTTTGGAGTCATTACTCAAGATCGACTGCGCGAGTGTATGCAACCCCTGAGTTTGCTGAAGTTGCGAACTGTCGCTGAGGTGATGCACGCTCAGGTAATTTGCGCACCAGCAACAACTTCGGTGTTAGATTTAGCTCGGTTAATGGCAATGCACCAGGTTAGTTGTGTTGTAATTGTTGAAAATGGAGAGACTTTACAGACAAACTCTCCACAAAACTCACCAGTTACCAATTCCCAGTCCCTAATTCCCAGTCCCCAGTCACCAGTCACCAATTCCCAATCTCTCAAACCGATTGGGATGATTACTGAGCGAGATATTGTCCAATTTAAAATCTTAGGTTTAGATTTAGCACGTTTACCAGCGTCAGTGGTTATGAGTGCGCCACTATTTTGTCTGAATCCCACTGATAGTTTAGCGATCGCTCATCAAAAAATGCAGCGTCGGCGCATCCGGCGTTTAGTCGTAACTGGTTCTGGGGGAGAGTTACAAGGAATAGTTACCCAAAGCAGTTTATTGCGTCCTCTCGATCCAGTTAATTTGTATGATGTGGTCGAAGTTTTGCAGCAAAAAGTTTGTCGTCTGGAAACCGAGAATTGGCAACTCCTACAGCAAAAGAATACTGATTTAGAGCAACAAGTGCAAGAACGGGCGGCAGCGCTACAACAACAAGCTCGACGCGATCGCCTCTTGGCAGATATTTCTTTACACATCCGCCAATCGATCGATATTAATGACATTCTCAACATTACCGTAACCGAGATTAGAGAGTTTTTTGCTGCCGATCGGGTAATTATTTATCGTTTTTCTGAAGATTGGAGTGGAATTGTCGTCTCCGAGTCAGTTGCAGAAGGTGCTGAGTCGTTGATGGGACGAGTTATTTACGATCCTTGCTTTGCTCCCAACTGGGTTGAACCTTATAAAAAAGGTCGCATTCATCCTGTCAGCGACATATATACCGCAGGAATGGCTCGGTGTCACCTCGAACTTTTAGAGCAATTACAAATACGCGCCAAATTGTTAGTTCCCGTACTGACTGGCGAAGAATTGTGGGGTTTAATGAGTGTAAATCAGTGTTGGGAATCCCGACAGTGGCAACCAGAAGAAATCGAATTACTAGAAAAAGTAGCTACTCAAGTAGCGATCGCCATTCAACAAGCGACTTTGTTCGATCGCGTCCAAGCCGAACTTGAAGAACGTTCTTTAGCCGAAACCAAACTCCGCCTTCGCGCTCAACAACAAGAAGCGATCGCCCAACTCGGTCAAATTGCTTTAGCGCAAACAGACCTCGATGCACTCATGGACGAAACGGCTAAAATCATTGCTAAAACTCTGCAAGTCTCACACTGTCAGGTTTTGGAACTACTTCCCAATCGAGCTGCACTGTCTCTCAAAGCTGGTATCGGCTGGCAGCAAAATTGGCTTGGACAAGCGATCGTTAGTGTCAACCAACGCACGCAAGCAGGTTATACTTTACTGCAATCTCAACCGATAGTAGTTGAAGATTTGCGCGTCGAAAATCGCTTCGGCGGTTCCCCTTTTTTACACAACCACGGCATCATTTCCGGCATAACCGTAGTTATTCCCGGCAAAAATAACGAAGCCTATGGTGTTTTGGGAGTGCATACCACCACAGCCAGAAATTTTACTACCGACGACGTTAACTTTTTACAAACAGCAGCAAATATTTTAGCGATCGCCATCGAACGCCGACAAGCAGAAGAAGAGTTAAATCGCTTTTTCAATATTTCTTTAGATATGTTCTGTATTGCTGGTATCGATGGCTATTTTAAGCGCCTTAATCCTTGTTTTGAATCCACTCTTGGCTACACTGAAACCGAACTACTCACCAAACCATTTATTGACTTTGTTCATCCTGATGACGTAAATTCTACTTTCACTGAATTAGAAAAGTTATCCGCAGGTATCCCCAGCACTTATTTTGAAAATCGCTATCGCACTAAAGAAGGTAATTATCGTTGGTTTGCTTGGACATCTCATCCGGCTGTTGATGGCAAACTTTATTCTGTCGCTCATGATATTACCCAACGCAAAGAAGCCGAAGCCGAACTAAAAAAATTAAATGAAGAACTAGAAACCAGAGTCGAACAACGCACCCGAGAATTAGTTAAAACCGTCGCCGAACTCATGCAAGAAATTAGCGAACATCGGCGCACCGAAGAAAAACTACGCGAAAGTGAAGAACGTTTCCGTAACTTAGTAGAAACTAGTAGCGATTATATCTGGGAAATTGACTGCAACGGAAACTTTACTTATCTTAGCCCCAGAGTTTATGATATTTTAGGTTATCACCCCCAAAAATTACTTGGCAAAAACTTTTTTGATTTAATGCTACCCCAGGAAGCAGAGCGAGTCGAAGAAATTTTTAATCTCCAAGTACGAGCAAGACAAAGTATTCACAACTTAGAACATACCCTTATTCATCGCCAAGGTTATCTCATTTTTGTCGAAACTAGCGGTACACCAATTTTTAACGCTCAAGGTCAATATAAAGGTTATCGCGGTGTTGAAAGAGATATTACCGAACGCAAACAAGGAGAAGCCGAACGACAAAAATTAGCTGCTTTAGTCGAAAATAGTAGCGAATTTATTGTCATGACTAGCGTATCTGGACAGCTTACTTATCTCAACCGAGGTGGTAGGGAATTAGTAGGTTTAAATGAAGATATAGCTTTAGACACCAAACCTATTACTGATTTTTATTCACCAGCAGATTTATCTCAAATAGTAACGAAAATTTTGCCCAAATTACGCCAAGGTGAAGCTGATACTGGCGAAATTGGTTTGCGTCACTTTCAAACTGGAGAAATTATCCCCAGTCTCTATAATGTTTTTCCAATTAAAGAACGAAATACTAAGCAAATTTTAGCTTTTGCTGGCATTTTTCATAATCTCAGCGAACGGAAGAAATTTGAATTAGCTTTACAAGAATCCAAGCAACAAATTTCCGATATTTTAGAAAGTATCACCGAAGGTTATTTTGCTTTAGATAAACAATGGCGATTTATTGCTGTTAATTCTTACTTGGAACCAATTTTACAGCGTCCGGCAACAGAATTAATTGGCAAAAATATTTGGTCAGTATTTCCAGAAGCTATCGGAACTAAGTTTGAAGCTGCTTATCTTCAAGCAACTGAAGAACAAAAAACAGTCGCTTTTGAAGAATATTATCCACCCTTAAAAATTTGGTTTGAAGTGAGAGTATATCCCTACAAAGATGGCATCTCAGTTTACTTCCGAGATATTAGCGATCGCAAAAAAGCTGAAGAAAAAATTAAAGCTTCTTTACGGGAAAAAGAATTGTTACTAAAAGAGATTCACCATCGCGTTAAAAATAATTTGCTCGTAGTTTCTAGCTTGCTTGAATGGCAAGCTGATTATTTCAAAAATCCGAAAATTATTAAAATGTTTGAAAATAGTCAGCATCGCATTCAAACAATGGCTTTAATTCATGAAAAATTATACCGCTCTGACGACTTAGCGCAAATTAATTTTGGTGACTATTTAGAAACATTAGTTAATCATATTTTTATGTCTTGTAATCCTGAATCTCAATCAGTTAAAATCGCTCTAGATTTACAACCAATTAATTTAAATATTGAAACAGCTAATCCCTGTGGCTTGATAGTTAATGAATTAGTTGCTAATATATTTAAACACGCATTTCCTGGTGACAGAAAAGGCAAAATTTGGCTAAAATTAGAGAAAAATAAAGCTCGAGAAATAACTCTAATAGTCAAAGATAATGGTGTCGGCTTCCCCGAAACAATCGATTGGCAAAATACAGAATCATTAGGTTTGCAACTAGTTTGTACTTTAACCGAACAAATAGAGGGTAAACTAGAATTAGAGCGAAGTCACGGCACAACATTTAAATTAACATTTTCCGAATTGCACTACGAAAGGAGATTATAAAATTGTGAATGAAGTTAAGATTTTAATTGTTGAAGATGAGCTATTAATAGCCAAAAGTTTGTCACGAAAATTACAAGCTTTGGGATATACAGTAGTAAGTGTTGTTTCTTCGGGATTAGCAGCTCTACAAAAAACCATTGAACTTAACCCTGACTTGATTTTAATGGATATTGCAATCAAAGGAAACTACGATGGTATCGAAACAGCAAATATGATTCGTGAAAGTCATAATATTCCGATTGTTTATTTAACAGCTTATGCCGATGACGACACTTTAGCAAGAGCTGAAAAATCTGGTTCTTATGGTTATATTCTTAAACCTTTTAAAGAAAGAGAGTTACACGCAACAATTAAAATTGCCTTAAAAAAACACGAGGAACAACTAAAAATTGCCGAAATTCTCGCAGCATCTCAAGCTAGCAATGAAGAAAAAAAGCGTTATATTTCAATTGTATCTCACGACCTAAGTAATCCCCTAACTGCAATCCAAATCTCTACAGAAATCTTGCAAAATTACGATCGGCAATTAGACGAAGAAAAAAAGAAAAAGCAGATCGAAAGAATTCAAGTAGCAGTTAGCAACATGAGCGAGTTATTGGGCGATATTTTAACCTTGAGTCGTGCTGAATCAGGTAAACTAATGTTAAATCCTATACCGCTAAATATTGCTCTGTACTGCCAAAACTTATTAGCAGAATTTAGCATAATTGCTACAGAAAAGCATAGTTTAAAATTTAGCGATCGCGGAGAATGCCGCCTAGTTTATTTAGATGAAAAACTCCTGCGTCACATTCTCAACAACTTACTTTCCAATGCGATTAAATATTCTCCCCAAGGCGGTAAAATTAGCCTCAATCTAGTTTGCAAAACAGAACAAGTTATCTTGCAAGTAACCGATGAAGGAATTGGTATTCCCTCAGATTATCAAAACAAAATTTTCCAACAATTTGAACGAGCAAAGAACGTAGGCAAAATTAAAGGAACTGGCTTAGGTTTATCAATTGTCAAGCAAGCAGTCGAACTCCATCAAGGTACAATTTTTGTAGAAAGCAAAGAAGGAGTAGGTACTAGATTCACCGTCACTCTACCTACACATTCTCCTCGTCAATAACTAATCTTAAAAACCGATACGAGAGGAAAATTCAGGTACACCTTGAATACCTAAATTGAGGTGAAAAATAGCACCAGCACCCGCACCTTCTTCAGCGCGATTATCGCCACCAGCCGTAGTAATAAACATATCTGTATAATCTTCACCACCAAAAGTAAGGCTAGTAACTTTTTTCGCCGGAAAAGGAACGCGCAAAACTTCTTCACCAAGAGTATTATAACGGAAAAGATGTCCTCCATTCCAACGAGCCGACCAAAGAAAACCTTCTGCATCGACAGTTAAACCATCAGGTAAGCCTTCCTTTTTAGGAATGGTAAGATGAACTCGTTGATTACTGAGATTCCCACTAGCAGCATCGTAGTCAAACAGATAAATTTGTCCTACGGTAGAATCGGTATAATACATTTGCTGGCGGTTAGGAGTAAAACCCATCCCATTCGAGCAACCAATCCCATCAAGAACACTTGTCAGAGTAGCATCAGTATTAAGGCGATAAAGTCTACCCAGACGTTCGGGTGTAGGCATTGTACCGCAAAAAACTCGTCCTTGAGGATCGGCGATCGCGTCATTGAAGCGAGATTCACTTTCGTCGGGAATTTCTGCAATTAAAGTCATTTTCCCATCATCCCAGCGCAGAATCTTACCACCAGCTTTTAACAATAGCAAAGCTCCGTCATCTTGAATAGTATAACCCCCAACTGGACTACCTTCATAAATTTGTTCGCTTTTCTTTGTCCCCGGATGATAGCGATACATTCGTCCCCTAGGAATATCCGTCCAGTATAAGCATTTTTCCCTCTTGTGCCAAAGAGGAACTTCTGCATTATGACATTGATAATCGGCAATAATTTCCGGTTTCATAATCTTGCTAATTTCTTCCTCCAGCTTCAGATACTCTTTCTTGTTAAATACCTTTTTTCTCCTTAGTAAAATATCCACTAATAGTTATAATTTCCTCCATCACCCAGTAATTTTTCTTCTAGTTAAGACTACAGATAGAAGCTAAAATAAGACTAATTCTGGCACAATAAATGTAATCTTTGCTTTTCACGGAAATGAATCAGCTCATCTCCCGAACAGCAATTTGTCATAATTAAACTAATAAATTCCATGTCCACAGCTTTAGTTACAGGTGCTTCTTCTGGTATTGGCGAAGCTTTTGCCATTGAACTTGCCAAGCGCAAAAACGATTTAGTTTTACTTGCTCGTTCCGAACATAGACTATACCAAATTGCCCAAGAATTGCAAAATAAATATCAAATTCGTGCCGAAGTAATTGTCCAAGATCTTACTGAAACCGATGCTGGCACTAAAGTATTTAAAGCTGTCCAGGACAAAAAATTGCAAATAGATTTATTAATTAATAACGCTGGTTTTGGCGACTACGGTCGTTTTAGCGAAACTGACCACGAAAAACAACTAGACATAGTTAAATTGAATGTCTTAGCCTTGGTAGACTTAACTCATCAATTTCTCCCTTTAATGCAGCAGCGAGGCAAAGGAAGCATCATCAATGTTTCTTCCTTTGCAGCATTTCAACCTATACCTTATCTCTCGGTTTACGGAGCAACAAAAGTGTTTATTTTGCATTTCAGCGAAGCACTTTGGGCAGAAAATTTAGATACAGGAGTAAAAATTCTCGCTTTTTGTCCCGGACCTACAGAAACTAATTTTTTCAGTCGTGCAGGCTTCGGAAAATTTGCTTCCGGAGGTGAAAAAGAAGGTGCTGCGGCTTCTCCAGAATCAGTAGTTAAAGAAGCACTTCAAGCTTTAGAAAATAATAATTCTTATGTCGTCGCAGGTGGAATTCAAAATAAAATTATCAGCCGACTTTCGGGAATTTTACCTCGACCTTTATTAGTAAGATTAGTTGCCAGACAATTTCGTCCCCAATAAATTTTAAGGCTTTTTTCCTCCCCTAAGCAATAGTTAGCTAGAGGAGGTTATTTCCCACAGTGGACTTTTGTTACACTCACGAGTAAAAATGAGGGTGTTATCAAGAATTTCGCTAAATAAAAGCCAAGGCGTATCCGAGTAAGATTCGATCTTAAATTGTGTTATTCTGATACCCATTTACAAATCAGCTTGCCGTCAATTTTATACCATTTAGCGATAAGTTTCGGTTTCCTAGGACGCGAAATTGATTCTTTAGCAGGGTAAACTTCAGGAAGCGATAAACTTAGTTGAGCAACTTGCATAGTTTTCATCTCCCAACTCTTTTATTCTTAGTCTGGAAGATATTGCTAGCAATCACTCTGATTTTCGTCGCGCTAAGAAGTGATTTAGATCGGTGACTATTTTGCAGTTATCGGTTATTATTGTTAGAAACTCGCCAATGGTTAAACTAATTTGTCCTGGTATCCATTCTCCTCAGTTAACCGACTCGTTTGTACAACAATTGTGTCAAAACAGTGAAGAAAATTTAAAAAACTTCATCATTTTTCCAGCCCAAGAGCGACAAGCATATTCAGCTATTGATATTTTCAACTTTCTGGAGAGCAATGTTACCCTAAATAGTAACTCATCAGTGCTGTTTATTGCTTTTAGTGCTGGCGTTGTTGGTGCTATGGGTGCAGCTTTAGGTTGGCAGATGCAAAAGCGGAAAGTAAAGGCTTTAATTGCTTTTGATGGTTGGGGAATGCCTCTAGCTGGTAATTTTCCCATTCATCGGGTTAGCCACGATTATTTTACTCACTGGAGTTCGGCTTTACTAGGTGCAGGTGAAGATAGTTTCTATGCTGAACCAAGTGTAAAGCATTTAGCATTGTGGGCAAATCCTCAAGCTACACTAGGATGGTGGGTAAAAAGTTCTGGGTGTCGGGTACGTTGCTCGACTAGGGAATTTTTAACTGTACTTCTGAAACGTTACGAAGAAGAACTTTAGCAGCTAGCATTTATCAGTTAACAGTTATTAGTTATCAGTTATCAGTAATCAACTGTCAATAAAGATGAGGGAGTCGGACATGATGGAGGGAGACAAAGAGAAATTAGGGGATAAACTGATAAATACAGGTACTTGCTAACTGTTCACTTTTGACTGATAACTGAACCCAGTCCCTAATTCCCAATCACCAATTCCTAATCCCCAATCTCCGGCAAATTCTAAAACTTGTATAAAGTACGAATAAAGAGAGATGAATTATGAAGTATTAAGGAGTTAAAAGGAAATAGTAAAGTCTCAGCTTAATTTTTTAGTATTATCACACTTATGATAATTTGTCAAGGAAACAGATCGAGAAATTTTGATAAGAGGGAAAGCGCGTACCGCAAGATTGGTGTAGCCATCCCGAGCCAGGGAAAAGTTACAACCTCCAGTTTTTCCGCAAAAAAACTAAATCACCTCTAGACAGTAAGAAAATATTAAATTAAAGTAAAAACTTATACCAATATCAAGTTTTGCTCTAAATTGTTGCATCATTAGCAACAAAACCTAAATATTAAAGTTCGCTTAGTTTGGGAAAGTTATATCGTGGTTACTACAAAGATTTCTAATTCAAGATCGTTAACTATGAAGCCATCGCGCCAAACGGGTGCATACGCCTTAATTGACAGTATCGTTCGCCACGGGGTAAAGCATATTTTCGGCTATCCCGGTGGTGCAATTCTACCAATCTATGACGAGTTATATCGTGCCGAAGCCAGAGGCGACATCGAACATATTTTGGTGAGACACGAACAAGGTGCGTCTCACGCTGCTGATGGTTATGCGAGGGCGACGGGAAAAGTCGGAGTTTGTTTTGCTACTTCCGGTCCTGGGGCAACAAATTTAGTTACGGGAATTGCTACCGCACACATGGACTCAATTCCAATGGTAGTAGTAACAGGTCAGGTTGCACGAGCGGCGATCGGTACTGATGCTTTTCAAGAAACTGATATTTTTGGAATTACGTTACCAATTGTTAAAAATTCTTATGTAGTGCGGGAAGCGACTGATATGGCGAGAATTGTCGCTGAAGCTTTTCACATTGCGAGTACGGGTCGTCCGGGACCTGTTTTAATTGATGTACCCAAGGATGTCGGTTTAGAAGAATTTGATTACATTCCCGTCGAACCTGGTGATGTTAAGTTACCTGGTTATCGTCCTACAGTTAAAGGTAATCCTCGGCAAATTAATGCGGCTTTGCAATTAATTGAAGAGTCAAAGCAACCTTTGCTTTATGTAGGTGGTGGGGCAATTTCAGCGAACGCCCATCCAGAACTTAAGGAACTCGCAGAACGTTTTCAAATTCCGATTACGACAACTTTGATGGGGATAGGAGCATTCGACGAACATAATCCCCTTTCGGTAGGAATGTTGGGAATGCACGGGACGGCTTATGCTAATTTTGCTGTTTCGGAGTGCGATTTGTTGATCGCTGTGGGAGCGAGATTTGACGATCGCGTTACGGGTAAGTTAGACGAATTTGCTTGTCGGGCGAATGTTATTCATATTGATATCGATCCCGCCGAAGTTGGCAAAAACCGCGCTCCAGATGTACCAATTGTTGGCGATGTACGTCAAGTTTTGCAACAAATCTTACAACGCGCCGACCAATTAAATTTACCGGAATCGCGCGATCGCACTGCTGAATGGTTAACGCGCATCGATCGCTGGCGCAATGATTATCCTTTGGTCGCTCCTCAATACCCAGATAGCCTCTCTCCCCAAGAAGTTATCGTCGAGTTGGAACGACAAGCGCCTCACGCATATTACACCACTGATGTCGGTCAACACCAGATGTGGGCGGCACAATTCTTGAAAAACGGTCCCCGTCGTTGGATTTCTAGCGCAGGTTTGGGAACAATGGGTTATGGCTTACCCGCCGCAATGGGCGTAAAAGTGGCAGTTCCTGACGAAGAAGTTATCTGTATCAGTGGCGATGCTTCGTTCCAAATGAATTTGCAAGAGTTGGGTTGTTTAGCACAATATGGTATAAATGTCAAGACCATAATTATTAATAACGGTTGGCAAGGAATGGTACGCCAATGGCAACAAACCTTCTTCGGCGAGCGTTATTCCTCATCAAATATGCAATTAGGAATGCCTGACTTTGAAATCTTAGCCAAAGCTTACAGGATCAAAGGAATGGTAATTTCGTCTCGCGCAGAATTGCCAGACGCGATCGCCGAAATGTTAGCCCACGACGGTCCAGTCTTAATCGATGCACGGGTGAAGAGAGACGAAAACTGCTATCCAATGGTCGCTCCCGGCAAGAGCAACGCGCAAATGATTGGTTTACCCGAACAAAATCGACTTGACAAAGCCGCCGAATTGATATATTGCAGCAATTGCGGCGCCAAAAATATCGCCCTCAACAAATTCTGTCCTGAGTGCGGTACAAAACTGTAGGGGCAAACCCCCCGTGGTTGCCCCTATTTCTCGTGGGGGCAAACCCCCCGTGGTTGCCCTTAACTCAGCTAGTTTAGTACGCTCCTCGCTCTGAAGAAAGCTTGCAGTGGTTTAGTCATACTGCCGTTAGAGCCAATCTAACCGTTGTTTCTTACTTACCGGGATTTCGACCTACTAGAGCGAAGAATCACGTAGATTTTCGTTTTACTCGCTATCAACTATTGTACTAACTTTCTAGTTTCTTTTCAATCAAAGTCGCCGTAGAACAGCGAGGCTTTAAACCCATTTTTTTTGGTAAGAAGCAATTTCTCTTGCAGCTTGAGATTTATCTAATCCTCCTAAGTGATATCCGGCTTTTTGAAGGATTGTTTCCAAAGCTTCCCAAGTTCCTCCCTTAATGGCATCAGGATCTCGATATTTAGATTTATTAGCAAGATTTTTATTGATTCTCGGATAAGCTTTAATTATTGCTTCAATATCTCCAAAAAACCAAGCTTCAAGTTCCTCAATAATAATTCGATTCAAAACTTGAAATTTTTGTTTATTTGTCGCTGAAGACTTAGTTAGTAAGTCAACATCACTTGCTATTTTTTCTAACTTATGTTTAAGTTTTTGACAATCTTCTCGATCTCGATCTAATAAAATAACTATTTTCCAATCATCAGTTATCCAAGCTTTATATCCTTTTAGCCTTGCGGGTAATTTCTTAAGTAAATCAGGTTTTCCTTGAAAGGGGTGAATATTAAAAGTTATATCTCGATCGAGAATTTTGGGTAAGATTAATTCTAAAAATACTTGACTTGAATATTCCTCTACTAAAAACTCTAGATGCAAAGTAAATCGCTCCCTTACATTTTTGTGTTAATTTTTTTCCTAGGCGCACCATGATTTTTAAGAGGATTACCAAATTCAAAAAAGTCTTCCATCCACAAAGAACCTAATAATGCACCATTTTCTATAAATTCTTTAATACCTTGCATATCAGCAGTACGTTTAGCTTGAGTATAACCCTTTTCATCTCGATACAATACCCAGATTTGCTCCGGTTTGAGTCTATTAACAAAAAACGGTGAATGTGTTGTTACCATCAATTGTGTATTTGCAGAAGCATGACGGCACTCTTCAGCAAGTTCCGGTAATAAACGAGGATCGAGATGATTCTCTGGTTCTTCGATACCAATAAGCTGAGGCGGATCTGGGTCGTACAAAACTGTTAAGTATGCTAACATTTTTAAAGTACCATCAGAAGCAAATTTAGCTAAGATTGGAGTAGCGAAAGGAGCATCTTTAATCTGTAGTAATAGCCTGCCATCTTGCATAATTGATGGTTGAACTTTTTCTAAGCGAGGTACGCGAGAAGAAAGTTTCTCCAGAATTTCATTTAACTGTTGCGGATGTTGTTCTTTTAGGTACTGAATCACATTTGGTAAATTATCTCCTGTAGGAGAGAGTCTTTCTTGTGCGCCTGCTTCGGGAATACTACGAGTATTGTCTGCTGTTATATACGAAAGATGCCAATCTGTAACGAAGCGACGTAAGGCACTAACGCGAGGGTGTTTGGCAAACTGTCCAAGGGTGCTTACGGCTAGATATTCAGCAGACTCTAGCTGCTCATATATTCGCTCATCTTGTTCATCAGGCATTTCTCCAGTAATTACTTTTCCTTCTCCTTCTTTAAAGTCAAGAAACTTAAAAGGTTTACCCCTTTGTCCTCTTCGCCATTGCAACCACTCTTCAGCTACGAATGGTCCTTTTACTCTTTCTGCGATCGCTAAGTGATAAGTAATTAAAGGAGATTTTTGGGTTTCTCTATATTTGAGTTCAAAAACTATATTTCCTTCTGTATCTCTCGTCCGTAGTTCTCTAAATCTTCCTCGTCTATCCCAAGCTTTTCTTAATCCATCGGTAAAACTTTCTGCTAAAAAAGCAAAAACATCAAAAATTGTAGATTTGCCGCTACCATTGGGACCCAGAAAAACCGTGAGAGGAGTTAAATTTTTTAATTCTAAGTTATGCAAAGCCAGGTAATTTTGAACTCGGAGGTATTCAATTCTAGGAATAGATTGTTTAGGCATTGTGTATCTTGTTTTTTTGTTCAGATATTGTTATAGCTATTTTAAGCTAATATCTTACTAAATTTAAGTTAGAAGCACTGAGCCTAAGAAAGAAAATTAAGCAAATTATGCTATTATCGAGCCGGAGTCTTAAGCAGTACGTTCCCTAGCAGAGCTAGGGAACCAGGGAAAAAAGGTGAATTTGTTTAAGCTAGCAATCTAGTAACAGGAAGACTAACATCAGGAAACGCCAGAAGCGAGACAGAACCAGAAGTTAGCCGTTGTTCGGAGGTATAATCACCATTATTGGGGTGACGATAGATAATCAGTTGACGCGAGATCAAATCCACAACCCAATAATCGTTAATTTCGGCGATCGCATAAACAAGGCGTTTCTCTTCCGTATCCTTAGCCAAACTCGAATTAGCAAACTCAATAATCAAGTAAACATCAGCAGGAGAGGGATGCGATCGCAAATAAGACTGAGGCTTCACCAAAGCTAGATGCGGTTCCGGTTCGCTGTTACTCTCTTCAATTGTAATCGGTTTCGCCGCACGAACTCGATAGCGACCTTGAGCAGCACCGATCGATAATTCCATCGTATCGGTACTTTTCTCAGCATGAGCGGGTCCTTCCGGCGACATTTCAACAATTAACCCCTTAAGTAATTCCACACGACGAGAGACAAGCAAACCAGTTTCAATCATCCGGTGGTACTCAGCAAGTGTCCAATGGGCGATCGCGGTAGTCATGAATTTCCCAACCTCGTAAAAAAGCCTAGCCTAACTACGAACTTCTAGCCCGCAAAGCCTGAATTATTTCTTCAGCTTTCGGACTCATCTTATCACTTTCCTGAGCAATAGTTTCGCATCTTGCTAATAATGGCGGAACGAAATCCGGTTCTAATTGACCAATTAATAATTCCAGAGGTTGAGGATTTTCAATTTGATGAGAAATTGCCTCAACGGAAGAATCAGGAAAATGTACTGAGTGAATTTCGTTAATCACATCTGCGCGAGTTTTATCAGGATAAACCGCTAAAATCATCTCCACCAAAACTTGATTCATAATCGCTTGTTGAGACTGAGATTTCGTCAAAAAAGCTTCACTTTCCTGATAAATAGTTTCCGGATTGAAATTAGCTGCTTTACCTTGTTTAGCCTCATAAAAACGAGCAGCAGCATAACCAACCGCATACAGCATTGCCGCATTACTCGCCGCACCAACAAAAGCCCCAACACCAGGAATAATCTCGACAAAATTCAAACCCAGTTTAACAGCATTAAAACCACCTGCCAAAGCAAAAATTGTCACCACCTCACCGCGACGAGAAGGTTCTTTTAGATCGAGATTATAAGCAGCAGCAATTTGATAAACCAACTCAGCTTGCATTTGCGTCGTTGCAGCTAATTCAACACCAAACAAAATTGCTGCAAAAGGAGGAAGTAAATTCGTAAATAGTCCCAAACGTCCCGCATTCAAAGCTTGTTCGACCATCAAACGATGAGCAATTTCGCTTTCACTTTCTTGAGGATATTCTGACTTAAATTTATTTACCTTAGCTTCAACTTCGGCAACATCCACCTCACCCAACAAACTTAATAACCAATTTGCCTTAAAAAACTTCACAGTTTGGCGCAAAAAAGGTAAATCTGCGATCGCCTCCAGAGTAGTACCAGTTCCCGCGATCGCGCCAGCCAGTAATTTTTCCGCCTCCCCAAAAGCAGTTTCGAGAACTTCTTGAGAAGTTTTACCTACTGTCTCAGCAACATCAGTAACAGCTTGAATTGGGTCAGGATTATTTTGAGTGTTCGTCATAGAAATTTAGCTTAATAATTGATAGATTAAACCTAGAATAACACCGATAAAAACCAACTTACCCCGACCAAAAGAAAGAAAAATTGGGGATTGGGTTCAGTGAACAGGGAACAGTGACCAGTGAACAGTGGTGAACAGTGAACAGTTTATTCCCTAATTGCTTTTTGTCTCCAATATCTATTGGTAAATGAGTTCTTATAATGAGTAACATAAAAAATATGTATCTAAACATACAATTTTGGGGAAATTTAGCCTATTTATCAAGATATGATGACATTACAGCCCCCTTCCACAACTTACCTGCAATAGTTGCGAGCTTCAAAATTCAATCAGCCTTTAGCTTTTATTGTCCGTATAGGAACTCCGGCGAAACTCTTAGGGTTTAGGAGTCTGTGGAATGGGATGTAAGTTAAAGTTCCCCAAAATCCATGCCAAGAAAAAGATCTTTGGACTACCTGCCTCATACAGAATCAGCCGATCGCGCAATTCGCCTAAGACAACATCAGTACCTCTTCTATTGGCTTTCGATCGCCGCCGGACTAATTTTTCTACAGGGGTATATGATAGCTCCCCTCATTCCCCGTTTAGCTGAAGTATTTAACGTTCCGGTGCAGGAAATCGGCTTTATTGTTCCTGCCTATATGCTGTCCTATGCACTGATGGCATTATTCTACGGGCTACTGTCCGATCGCTTTGGACGATGGTCGATTATTCGTCTCTCTCTAGCCATTTTTGTCCTTTGTACAGCTTTAACAGCGACCTCTCAAACCGCTTCCCAAATGGCAACCTGGCGACTCTTAACCGGAATTGGAGCAAGTGGGGTGATTCCTCTCACCTTTGCCTTAATTGGTGATTTATTCCCATTCGATCAGCGAGGTGCAAAGCTAGGATTAGTATTTGCAGCAATGGAGGGAGGAATGGCAGCAGGATCGGCAGGGGGAGCGATTCTTGAACCATTTATCGGTTGGCGATCGCTGTTTCTCGGAACGGCTGTGCTGGCGGCGATCGTACTTTGGCGACTTCATCGTTACGGAGGTTTATTTGATACACCAAAAGTCGAAAAACTACCCACCCTTCGCCAAATCTTTCAAGGATACAGTCAAATTTTAGCCAGTTTTCGGGGACAACGAACCTATGCCTATGTTTTATGGAATGGCATTTACCACTCTGGCGTATACACTTGGCTAGGCTTATACTTGTCGCAACGGTACAATATGAATGCCTTGAGTATTGGTTTAACCATTCTTGGGTACGGTGTTCCTGGATTATTGCTAAGTTCTCTGATTGGTCGAGCAGTAGATCGCTGGGGACGGCGTTGGCTTGTTCCGGCTGGGTTAGTCATGGCTGCTCTGGCTGGAGTGGTGATGATTTTCGAGATTTCACCCGTGGGAACAACAATCGCAATTCTTGTGTTGTCTTTAGGTTATGACTTGACTCAGCCCTTGTTTGTGGGAATTGTCACGGATCTGGGAGACGATAATAATCTAGGACAAACGATGGGGCTAAAAGTTTTCACTCTTTTTACAGGATTTGGCATTGGTAGTTTGATATTTGGGGAGCTACTGCGCTTTGGATTTGTAACGTCTCTGGCTATATTTGGTGGGATTCAACTGATAATAGGTTTGTTTGCCGTTCCCCTCTTCTGGAAAGAAGTTCCCGATCGAGTACGAGTTTAGCTTAAAATGGGCGAACGATAAGCTTATGTGAGAGTAGCAAGGGCAGAAAGTCGCTTCCGACATGAATCAGTTTTCTATTCCCGAGTCAATTAACTTTCAAAAAGCTATCTCACTCACTCAAGCCTTTTACTATTTCTTTGTAGGTGTTGGATGTCAATTCAAGCGCAAAATAAAAAAAACAACGCGCAGAACCAAAAGACTTAGCAAGTAAGATATTTTGTTCGGACGTTGGATATATCCCTGTACTTGTACGCTTTTAACATTGACTATTACCACTCCTTGCCCTAATCTTAATAGACTATTGTTGGAATGGTAGCGATCAAAATGGTAGGAAGCGGAACTTAGGGCGCAAAGCGCATCCGGTGTCGTCAAACGACGAGGTTTTCTCGCGCCATCTTACACAATAAGGAGAACACCTAAATCGACAAATAACCTAATGAACGAACCAAACTACCGCATTGAAAAAGACTCAATGGGAGAGCGAGAAATTCCCCAAAACGCCTACTACGGAATTCAAACCTTACGCGCCATCGAAAATTTCCCCATTAGCGGCATCAAACCCCTACCCACGTATATTGATGCCTGCGTGCTAATTAAAAAAGCTACAGCCATTACTAACGGTGAATTAGGCTGTATTCCCCAGGATATCTCAAAGGCGATCGCCCAAGCCGCAGATGAAATCCTCCAAGGTAAATTTCGCGATCAATTTGTCGTTGACGTTTACCAAGCTGGGGCGGGTACTTCCCACCACATGAATGTTAACGAAGTCCTCGCTAATCGTGCCTTAGAAATTTTAGGCGACAAAAAAGGTAACTATCAGCGCGTCAGCCCCAACGACCATGTAAACTACGGTCAGTCTACCAACGATACAATTCCCACAGCAATTCGGATTGGCGCATTACTCGCCTTAGAACATTCATTGTATCCAGCTTTGTCGGACGCGATCGCCATTCTCGATCGAAAAGCGATTCAATTTAAGGATATTGTCAAATCAGGTAGAACTCACTTACAAGATGCTGTCCCTGTAAGACTAGGAGAGGGTTTCAAAGCTTGGGCAGAAATTTTAACCGACCATTTGGTTAGAATCGAAAGAGCCTCAGAAGATATCTCTATACTTGGTATTGGTGGTAGTGCGGCGGGAACTGGCTTAAATACACATCCGCAATATCGCTACCGCGTCACTGAACTACTTACTGAATTTATTCAACAACCTTTACAACCCGCAGAACATCTCATGGCAGCCATGCAGAGTATGGCTCCTTTTGTCAATATCTCTGGAACATTGCGTAACTTAGCCCAAGACTGCGTAAAAATCTCCCATGACTTGCGCTTAATGGACTCTGGACCCAAAACGGGTTTAAAAGAGATTCAACTGCCTTCAGTACAACCAGGATCGTCGATTATGCCCGGAAAATACAACCCAGTCATTGCCGAAATGACTTCGATGGTCTGTTTTCAAGTTATGGGTTATGACACCGCGATCGCTTTTGCTGCCCAAGCAGGACAATTAGAATTAAATGTCATGATGCCCTTAATTGCCTACGATCTCATCCACAGCATCGAAATTCTCGGTAATACCATCGAAGTCTTAGCCAAACGCTGTTTAGCAGGAATCGAAGCCAACCAATCTCGCTGTCTTAGCTATGCTGAAGGTAGTTTAGCTTTAGTTACCGCCCTTAACCCTCACATTGGCTATCTCAAAGCTGCCGATGTCGCTAAAGAATCCCTCGAAACAGGCAAATCAATCCGCCAAATCGTCCTCGAAAAAGGTTTAATGAATGAAACAGAACTCGCCTCTGTTCTCGATTTAGAAAAAATGAGCGCCCTTTCTGGGGATTAGGGACTGGGGATTAGGGATTAGGGATTGGGGAGGAGGGGATTGGGGAGGAGGGGACTGGGAAGACAAGGGAGACAAGGGAGACAAGGAGAAATTAGGGGATAAACTGATAACTGGTAACTGATAACTGGTAACTGATAACTGATAACTGGTAACTGATAACTGTCTTCGATCGCTGAAAATTTCGGAATAAATTAATTTTTCATGACAAATAATGTTAGTTTAATTCGTGCCAATTCTTATAACCTCGAAGAATTGCGAAACGATCTTAGGAAATTGTTAGAACCATTAGGAGGAATGGAAACTTTTGTCAAAAAAGGATCTCGCGTCCTCCTGAAACCCAATCTTCTCACCGGAAGTCGTCCGAGTAAAGAATGTATCACCCGTCCCGAAATCGTTTACCAAAAAAAATGGGTTTAAAGTCTCGCTGTTCTACGGCGACTTTGATTGAAAAGAAACTAGAAAGTTAGTACAATAGTTGATAGCGAGTAAAACGAAAATCTACGTGATTCTTCGCTCTAGTAGGTCGAAAACCCGGTAAGTAAGAAACAACGGTTAGATTGGCTCTAACGGCAGTATGACTAAACCACTGCAAGCTTTCTTCAGAGCGAGGAGCGTACTAAACTAGCTGAGTGATGGATGTTTGAAAGCATAAAACTCAAAAAAGTAAGCGCAATATATGCGGCTATATGTCAACATATTGAGCGTCTAGAGGCAACTTGACTGTGCCTGCAAGAGGAAAGAGAACTACTTGTGAATCCCCTCCCTTTAGCAACGCGGAGGGAGGGGAGTAGTCAATGTGTCGCCCAATTAGTCAAAGAAGCTGGGGGTAAACCGTTTTTTGGTGATAGTCCCGCTTTTGGTACTGCTAGAGGTGTGGCGAAAAGCAATGGTTATCTGCCTTTAATTGAAGATTTATCCTTGCCAATTGTCGAATTTCATGGTAAGCGTTACGAAACAGATAGCGATCGCTTTAGCCATCTTCGCCTCTCGAAAGAAGCAATGGATGCCGATGTCGTCATCAATTTACCCAAAGTCAAATCCCATGCCCAGCTAAACTTAACTTTAGGCGTAAAAAATCTCTTCGGCTGCGTTCCAGGGAAAATGAAAGCTTGGTGGCACATGGAAGCAGGTAAAGATGTTAACCGCTTCGGCGAAATGCTCGTCGAAACAGCACGCACAATTAACCCAGATTTGACCATCATCGATGGTATCATCGGTCACGAAGGTAATGGACCTTCTGGTGGCGAACCAAGGGATTTAGGTATCCTAGGAGCATCGGCGGATGTGTTGGCTTTAGACCGCTCAATGGTAGATATTCTGCGAGTTTCGCCCGATCTCGTACCGACAGTAGCAGCTTCGCAACGCTTAGGAATTTGCCCGGAAATAGCCGCAATCAATTTCCCTCTCCAGCATCCTAGCGAGTTAACAGTCGAGGATTGGAAATTGCCAGATAACTTAGTAGCGATCGATTTCGGCTTACCGAGAGTCATGCGATCGACATTTAAGCATCTTTATATCCGATTGATCGAGGAACCAATGAGTATTTATGTCGGTAAATCTGGCTAGACGGTCAATTCTGTTACAAACAATCACCTAAATAGGATCGTATCCTGTGTTAACCCTCCGATTGCTTAACTAAACCGCCCTCTCTTCAGTGGCGGTTTTTATTTGTTAAATTATTTGGGGATTGGGGATTGGGGATTGGGAACAGTAAACAGTGAACAGTGAACAGTGAACAGTGAACAGTGAACAGTGAACAGTGAACAGTGAACAGTGAACAGTGAACAGTGAACAGTGAACAGTGAACAGTGAACAGTGAACAGTGAACAGTGAACAGTGAACAGTTAGCATTTTATCCTTCTTGTCTCCCTTGTCTCCCCAGTCCCCAGTCCCCAGTCCCCAGTCCCCTCCTCCCCAATCCCCTCCTCCCCAATCCCCTCCTCACCAGTCACCAGTCCCCAGTCCCCAGTCCCCAGATAGAGGACAAGGAAGAAAAACTTTATTTAATATTGGTTGCACCGAAGACAATTTGCGACAGCGAAAGTCGCTAAAATAGTAATTAGGGGGTTATAATTGTTAACCCCTAGCTTTTTTAGTAATCGATCGAGTTATTTTCCCAAATCATTTTATGGAATCGAGTGGCCCGTCAGGCAACGCTTCTGAACAACCGCAAAGTAGATTAGCAGGAATTGTCGGAACAGCGATCGCAATCTTGACTTTGACTATCCCGATGTTAGTAATTGCTTACTATTCTTCCAACAGAAACATCGAAATGTTACCGCGAACCACTTATGTGCTACCGGGCAATCAGAATTAACTTATCAGAATTTGAGCTAAATCAACCAATCATGAAGTAAATCACCAAAAAAGCTCGGAGAAAGCCAAAGCTAACACTACGAAATTCAATCTTTCTCTGATAACAAGTCGAAAATTAGTATTGGTGATGACACCAGTAGTCCGTAATGTGCCAATTCTGTGTAGAATGCTTCACGAGGGTTAAAGATGTCGGTCGTAAAATCTGATTCAGGATGTGTAGATTGACGTCAGTTACTCTGTATACCTTGTAGTGTCTTATTTTTGGGAGTTCATTTGTGGATTTATCGCGCATTCCGGCTCAACCAAAGCCCGGTATAGTGAATGTTTTGATCGAAATTCCGGCAGGAAGTAAGAATAAGTACGAATTTGATAAAGATTTGAATGCTTTTGCCCTGGATCGAGTGCTTTACTCTTCAGTACACTACCCTTATGATTATGGTTTTATCCCCAATACTTTAGCTGATGACGGCGATCCCCTTGATGGGATGGTATTGATAGACCAGCCAACTTTTCCCGGATGCACGATCGCTGCTAGACCGATTGGTATGCTAGAAATGATCGACTCAGGCGATCGCGATGAAAAAATTATCTGCGTCCCCGATAAAGATCCTCGTTACACTCAGGTTAAGTCTCTGGAAAATGTAGCTTCTCATCGCTTGGATGAAATTGCTGAGTTTTTTCGTACCTACAAAAATTTAGAAAACAAGAAGACGGAAATTCTCGGCTGGCAAAACATTGACAAAGTAATGCCCTTAATCGAAAAGTGCATTGCTGCCGGAAGCAAGTAGACAATTACCTCGTGAGTGGGTAAAACTGTTGGATGTGACGTATCTCACAAGTTAATGATGATAAGAGCGCTAAGATTAATAAACCTGGTTGAAACTTCCCACAATCTTACCCACTCATCTAGATAATTTTCTTACTGCTAGTAATTTAAGCTGGGAAGTCCGCTCTGTAGTTGGGCGTTCAAAGAAGTAAAAAATGGCAGATCTCGAGCCAGCAGCACCAAAGTTAGAAAAGTTGATTTCAGACAGCAAGGAAACTAACCCTGCTGCCTGTTTTCTCGTCAAGTTCTGGGGAGTTAAAAATCAAATTGCTACTCCTGGAAAGGATAACCTGCGCTATGGGGGTAATACTTCCTGCGTGGAAATGCGCGTCGCCGACAAACGTTTAATTTTTGATGGCGGTACGGGAATACGCAAGCTAGGAAATAGTTTGCTCTCGCAGATGCCTGTGGAAGCTCATATCTTTTTTACCCACTGTCACTGGGATCGCATCCAAGGGTTTCCTTTTTTTGTTCCTGCCTTTATTCCTGGAAATTGCTTTCACATTTACGGTGCAGATGCCTCGAATGGTTCTTCTTTCCAAGAACGACTTGCCAAGCAAATGACTCATCCTAATTTTCCGGTTCCTATTCAGGTGATGCAGTCGGAACTCAAGTTTCACTGCCTTACTCCGGGACAAAAGGAAAATTTAGATAATGTTGAGGTTGAGACAATTTTGCTCAATAATACTCATCGCTCTGTTGCTTATCGAGTGAGTTGGCAAAAACATTCTGTGGTTTACGCTACCGATCTCGAATACTCTTGTGAAAGTTTTCCTCAAAAATTACTTAATTTGGCTCAAAATGCAAATTTACTGATTTTGGATGTTCCGGAAGTGGCGAACTCGAATTTACATAATTCGGCTTCGCCAGAATTGCAAGAGAAGGTGTGGTTGTGGAGTGTGGAAACAGCAAAAGCTGCTCGGGTTAAGCAAGTAGTTTTGTCTTCTCATTCTCCAGATTATAATGACGATCGCCTCGACCAAATGGAACAAAAGATCAAGTCGGTTTTTGGCAATGCCTGTCTTGCTCGTGAGGGAATGCTTGTGAGTGTTAATTAAATTTACAATTGAGAAATCCTCAAAGACGAGCTACTGATGATTTTTGCCGTCGGCGATCGCGATTATTTCCCATACTTGGTTTTTTTGATTTGGTTTTGCTGATTATCTCATTTTTAACAAGATTTACTCGGTTTCACGTAGTTACTAACAATTGAACGTAAAGTATTAGCATCAAAAGGCTTGGTCAGATATTCTGTTGCTCCAGCCAAACGACCTTGAACTTTATCAAAAGTTCCATCTCTTGCTGTTAACATCACAATTGGTAACTCTTGAAATTGAGGTAAACTACGCACTGTCCGACAAAGTTCTAAGCCATCAACTCCAGGCATTGATACGTCTAATAACAAAACGGCAATTTGTTGATGGTAAATCATTGATAAGGCATCAACAGCGTTATCTGCAACTAACACTTCGTAGTCGTTTCCCAAAATTCGTTTAATCAGTCCTTGCATGACGGTGCTGTCGTCCACTGCTAATATAGTTGGTTGCTTGTTTAAGGTTGAAGACATATTATTCATCGCATTTCGTGGTGTAGCATTTTTCATTATTTTTTTCTCTAGATAAGTTACAAATGAATAAAACTATTGGTTGTTTCTGGAATTCCTAGTTACATAATGGGTAAAGCAGCGATCGCTAATCACAAACATATAATAACTTTTTTAACAAATTTTCGCCAAAAAAATCACTCGGCGAGATTCTTCACCTTAGTAATAAATTGCTCTCAAGTCTTTGATTTAAGAAAGATAAACAATTGTCAAGTTATTTAAAGAATTAACTCAAAAAAAAAGAAACTAGGAGAAGAGAGCAAAAACTTAAATAAAAAAATCCAGTAGAATAGGGAGTAGTAAGCAGCAACAAGATTAAAATCGTTGGTAGAGATAAAGTCTTTTCTGTAGGACAGTGGGATGATGATTCATCTGGAAAATAACAGTATTTTAGACAATTTTACGGATGTGTTTTTCGTTTTGGACAGTAGGGGAAGATTCACATACCTAAATATACGAGCAGAACAATTTTTTTTGTGCAGCAGAGCAGAATTAATTGGTAAGTGTATTTGGGATAAGTTTCCCACATTAGCAAAAACCAACTTGGAGCAACAGTATAGCTTAGTAAAATCAAGTCAAGTGAGTGTTAAATTTGAGGAATTTTATGAACCTTTAGGCATTTGGTTTGAAGCCAGTATATTTCCCTACCAAGAAAATTTTGTCGTCAGTTGGCGAGATCTCAGTGAATGCACGCAAAAATCTCATTTAGCTAGGTTACAAGCAAAACTAACCGAAATTATTGCCGCCGGAGAAAGTTTAACTGCTACCCTGCAAAAATGTACGGAGATAATAGTAAACCAGCCAGATATTAGTCGAGCAGAAATCTGGACTTATAACTTGAAAGAAAAACAGCTACAACTAACAGTTTTTTCCGAGAAAGTATCTGCTCGGGAGAATCAAGAAGACTACAATAATCGTCAAAATCTTAATGGCGATCGGAAGTTATCAAGCTCAAATAATAGGTGCGTTGACGAAAATTTAATTGAGATAATTGCTAGGACTAGGGAAGCATATTATGGTATTCCTCAGCAAAGTCAAGAAAGAAAAAAGGGAAGTTTATCATTCGATGTAAGTGAAGAAAAAAGCTATTTTATTGGCTACCCATTGTTACTCGAAGAAAAATTAGTTGGTGCGATCGCTTTTTGGTGCGATAAGCCAGGAAATTCACAAATGGAGGAAACTTGGTCTAGTTTGTTAAAGCTAATCGCTATAGGGATAGAGCGTTGTTGGGCAAAACAAGCAAAAGCTTCTCATCGAGAAGGCTTAATTTTTTGTCTAGCTAATCAAATACGCAATTCTTTAGACCTTGATACAATCTTGCAAACTGCTGTCAGTGAAATCCGCAGTTTGTTACAAGTAAATCGTTGTTTTTATTTGTGGTGTTGGTCGAAGCCGAATCACCCTAGCTTGACAATATCTCACGAAGCTTGTGACCCTGAAAGTAAGTTAAGTACAATTGGAGACTGTCCGCCGCAAAAGTTAGGGCTTTTAGCCAAGACAGTTACTAGTAATACAATTTTATGTATAGACGAGATTAGTAATTATTCAGCTAAGAAAGATGAAGAAACAATCGAATTGCTAACTGAGTTGGGTATTAGTTCGATACTCTTGTTACCTTTAAAAACTCGCGCTGGACATTTAGGAGCGATCGCCTGTAGTAACTCTGAGGGTAAAAGAGTGTGGAAAAATGAAGAAATAGATATTTTGCAAGCAGTAGTGGATCAATTAGCGATCGCGATCGACCAAGCAGAATTGTTCGCTCAAGCTCGCGCTACTGCTCTTGCTGCTCAAACTCAAGCTCAACAACTACAATTAACTTTACAACAACTGAAACAAACTCAAGGGCAACTGATCCAAAATGAAAAAATGTCGAGTTTGGGGCAAATGATAGCAGGGATCGCTCACGAAATCAATAATCCGGTTAACTTTATTAGCGGTAACTTAAGCTGTACGAGCGAGTATGCAGAAAACGCGATCGCCCTATTGAAACTTTATCAAAAACATTATCCTTTTCCTGACCCAGAAATTCAGCAGTATGTAGAAGATATTGATTTGGAGTTTTTGGCTGAAGATTTGCCGAAAACTATTGCTTCGATGCACGTTGGTGCAAATCGCATCCGGGAGATTGTACTTTCGTTGCGTAATTTCTCGCGTTTAGATCGAGCAGAAATGAAGCCTGTGGATATCCACGAAGGAATTGAAAGTACCTTGTTGATTTTACACAATCGCCTCAAAGAAAAAGCACATCAGCGCGAAATTCAAGTGATTAAAGAGTTTGGCGATTTGCCGAAGGTAGAGTGTTATGCGGGACAACTCAATCAAGTATTAATGAATATTCTCAGTAATGCTATTGATGCTTTGGAAATGACCTCAGATAAGCAAGAAAGTAATTTAGAGATATTGAGCGATTCGAGATTAATACCGATGATTCGCCTCCGCACTCAATTAGTTGAGGATTGGGTGAGAATTTCGATTGCGGATAACGGTCCGGGTATGAGTGAGAAAATCCGCGATCGCATTTTCGATCCTTTCTTTACTACAAAACCTGTAGGTAAAGGTACGGGTTTGGGACTATCAATCAGTTATCAAATTATTGTCGAAAAACACGGTGGTAGTTTCGAGTGTATTTCTGCACCCGGAGAAGGAAGTGAGTTTATTATCCAAATTCCTCTTACACCGCTACCTGAGAAAATGAGGGGACGATCGTTTGAGGGAGCTTTGGGAGAATTCTCCGAATCAGAAGAGGGATAAACTGATAATTGGTAACTAAACTCAATTCCAATCAAAGAAGGAGAATAAGGTGTCCTTGCTAAGACATTTAGAGAAGGCTTTGCTGGAAAAATTCATCCACTTAATTGCAGCTAATACTGGTTTATCTGTTCGCGAACAAGACAGAAATGGTTTGGCTCGCAAAATTTTGTTTCGGATCAAGTCACTGAAATTATTTTCACCAGAAAGTTATTACCAACTCCTAGCATCTGAAAGTAATCAAAGCAGACAAGAATGGCAAGAATTAATTGTTCTGCTAACGACGACAGAAAGTTATTTTTTTCGCGATCGCGGACAGCTTAATCTCTTACAGAAGATAATTTTACCCGAACTAATCCAAAGGCAAAAAGCAACTAAGACGCTGAAAATTTGGAGTGCCGGTTGTTCTACTGGAGAAGAGCCGTTTTCCCTCGCTATTATTCTCCAAGAAATTCTCCCCGATCTGGCAGATTGGCAAATTTCAATTTGGGGAACTGATATTAATCGAGAAGCGCTTGCTAAAGCTGAGAAGGGCGTTTATACTTCCTGGTCATTTCGTTTAGTCGAGCGTAAAATTCTCCAGAATTACTTTCACCCAATTTCTCAAGGTTTTCAACTTAAGGATGAAATACGCGAACTAGTTAAATTTGAGAATTTAAATTTAGTTACCGCTCGCTTCGATAGTCCTAATTATAACATTTACGATCTAGATTTGGTTCTTTGTCGTAACGTTTTTATTTATTTTGATAAAGAAGCGATCGCGACGGTATTGGCAAAATTTCATCAAACCATAAAACCTGGCGGATATCTCCTCACGGGACACGCAGAATTATACGGTCAAAATCTCCAAAACTTCCAGACAAAAATCTATCCAGAATCAATTGTTTACCAGCGTAGCAAACAGCGATCGCTATTGAAAAGTCCCAGCGATCGTCCGGTGAGAGAGCGGGCGAAAATAATCGAAAAACCCCCCATTCGTCAGTCAATTACTCCAGCACCGACTACAGCCAAAAATCTTTACAGCGAAGCCCAAACCAGGTTTCAGCAGAAAGCATACACCAGCGCGATCGCCAAAGCCAAACAAGTGCTTCAGTTAGAACCTCGTAACTTTCGAGCTTACTTTCTCCTCGCTCAAATTTATGCTAATCTGGGCAAGTATGAGCAAGCAATCCACTATTGTCACCAAGCAATATCCATCGATTCATTTGCTATCGAAACTTACCAATTGCTAGCTAAAATTGCTGAAGAACAAGGAGATATTCAAACAGCCAAAAATTTGTTAAAAAAAATTATTTATCTCGACTATCGTTGTATCTCAGCTTATTTAGAACTTAGTCACTTATACGCCAGAGAAGGAGACAGCAAACGTGCCGAAAAAATGGAAGTAGCTGGGAAAGAACTTCTCAGAGAATTAACCAATGATTCTTCTTTCGCAGAACCCGGTTAAATGAAATTAAACTCCCTAAAAATTACCATTTTTAATCGCTGGAGAGCAAAAAAAACACAAAGATTGCCAAAATTAACTTTTTGTGACTAGAACTTAACTACTGTCAAGGCAGGATAAATAATAGAAAATGAGGGTGGGAAATTAGGCACCGAACGCCGAGTTAAGCAAATATATGAAAGAAAACCCCTATCTGATCTTTAGCTTGAATAATTCCTTGTATGGTGTAGAAGCACTCTCAGTTGAAGAAGTTTTTTTTCTACCTGAATTGACACCAGTCTTGGATGCCGATCGCTACCTAGTTGGTGTAGTTAATCTTCGAGGAAAAATTATTCCAGTAATCGATCTGCTTCTTCGCTTAGGCTATCGCACTCGAAACTACCAACTAACTGATAGCGTGGTGGTATTAAATTGGCAAAATCAACGTTTTGGGATCGTTGCTCATCAAGTTCGTGAAGTACAAAATATTGCCGAGGAAGAAATTAGCCGACGCCAAGAGTTTTCTGTTCGCTTAGCGTCTCCAACAAATTTAGAAGAAGAAGAAAATCGTCTTTCTTCTTCTTCTCTAGCTGAGGTAAATACTGATTCTTCCAGCAGTTTCTTATCTGGTATAGCTCGACTTGAAACGGAGATAGTTCTGTTATTAAATTTAGAAAATTTACTGCATTTAGAACCAATCCAGTCAAATTTGGTTTCCGAACTAGATTCCCAAACTTTAGCAGAAAAAGAGTTATTAGCAGAACGATTATTTGCTCCTCATGCTACTCCAGAAGAAAAAGCAATTTTTCGGCAACGAGCTAATCATTTAAGGCAAGTTAGCGAAAGTGAAAACCTTACTGGTGCGCTTCCTTTAGCAGTGATTAATTTAAACGGGGAATTGTTAGGAATTAACTTGCATTTAATCCGGGAATTCACCGAGATAGAAAGAGTAACTCCTATTCCCTGCACGCCAGAGCGGATTGTCGGAAATATGAATCTCCGAGGCGAAATCGTCACCTTAATTGACCTACGCAGTGCGTTAAACTTGTCTTTAAGTAATGCTCGATCTTACTCAAAAGCAATGATTGTTGAGGTAGAAGATTTAGTGGCAGGAATAACTATCGAAAACGTTCGTGATGTAACCTTTATTTCTCCAGAAAAAGTGACTGCTGTACCTGCTGCTCTCCATTCTACTAACGATGAATATTTTCAAGGAACAGCAAAATATTGCGAGCAGATCGTGACGATTCTCAACTTGCCCAAAATTTTCCAAGAAGGTGGCTTAATAGTAGACGAAGAAGTTTAAAGTTAGCTCGAAAAAAAGAGGTGAAATAGCTATGTTAGCTAAATTAAAACTGCGCGATCTAATTTTATTAGGATATGGAGTGCCTGTAGTCGTTTTGTCTATCGGAGCAGCCGGATTTATTTACTCGACAACTCATCAAGTATTTAAAACCTTAAAAGATGTCAAAAGAGTACAGTCGGTGATTATTCAAGCAAATGAAATGGGGCTGGAAACTCAGGATACTATTCGGAGCGTACGTGGTTATTTTGTCGATCCAAATCCCCAGTTTTTAGCAGAGTATCAACAGTCGAGAGAATCATTTACCCAAGCAGCAAATGTTTTAGATCGACTGATAATTAACGAAACTCAAAAAAGACGTTTGAATAGGATGATTTACCTGAATTCAGAATATCAAAAACTTTCCGAACGAATGTTAGAATTATTAGATAATGGTCAAGAAGAGCAGGCAGTAACTTTGTTTCAGCAGGGATTAGGTAACTCTTTTGTCGAAGAATTCGATCGCGTGAATGAAGAATTTCTGCAAGCAGAAAGCAATTTACTGGAAACAGAAACGCGACGAGCAGAAAAGGCTTTAGAATTTCTGCTGACAATACTGATTCTCGGTTCGTTGTTACTGGCTGGTTTAGGAGTAGGTTTAGCTTTTTGGATTTCTTCGGGAGTAACGAGAGCTATCGATCGCGCGACAAATGCGATCGCCACCTCTTCAAGCGAAATTGCTAGTACCATCGAACAACAAGAGCGTACTTCTAACCAACAAGCGGCATCAGTTAGCGAAACGACAACTACGGTGGATGAGTTGGGAGCTTCTTCGCGTCAGTCAGCCGAACAAGCTGAAGCTGCTGCAAATGCAGCAATGCAAGCACTTCATCTCACTGAAGGCGGAAGCCAAGCGGTAGATCGTAGCTTGGAGAGAATGTCAGAGTTGAAAGAAAAAGTAGGCGCGATCGCCGAACAAATTTTGTGCCTCAGCGAACAAACAAATCAAATTGGTAATATCTCTCTGCTGGTGTCCGATCTTGCCAATCAGACTAATATGTTAGCTCTGAATGCTGCGGTGGAGGCAGTGCGTGCGGGCGAACAAGGTAAAGGTTTCGGCGTCGTGGCAAGTGAAATTCGCAAATTGGCTGACCAAAGTAAGCAATCTGCGGACAAAATTAACACTTTGGTTGGCGATATTCAAAATGCAATTAATTCAACAGTGATGGTGACAGATGAAGGAACCAAAACTGTCGAAACTGGTGTAGAAATTGCTCGCCAAACTGCTGATGCTTTTGCTGGGGTTGCCGATGCAGTTAATAATATGGTTTTGAGCAATCAACAAATTTTACTTAATATCAAGCAGCAAGCTAGTGCTATTGAACAAATCGTCCAAGCTATGAACAGCATCAACCAAGGTGCTCAAGAAACTGCTAGCGGCATTAGTCAAACGAAAATTGGCACTGAAAAATTAAATGATGCTGCTATCGAGCTAAAAGCCATTGTCTAAATTAACTATTTTAATTGTTGATCGTTTATGAGTTTATTGATTTCAAGTTTCTTTTTAATTCAGTTTGTTGAACGCCAGGTAAAGACATGACTCAAGTTATTGCTCGGTTACGTTTAATTGTAATAGTTCTCTTTATTTTTGCCTTATTCAACTTAGTTACTATCTACACTCAAATTAAGACAATGACAAATGATAGTAGGATTATTAATTTAGCTGGTGTAGTTCGAGGTAATAGCCAAAGAGTAGTTAAATTAGAATTACTGAGGCAAGATTCAACGGAGCAAATTTTAGCAATCGAGGAAATTATTGAAGGTTTGCTGGTTGGCGTTCCCGACATTGATTTAGTCAAAACTAGCAATGAAGATTTTTTGACTAAAATGCGCGAAGTTAAACAACAGTGGTTAGAACTCGAAGCAATTCTTCAAGCAGTAAATATAACTCCTGAAAATTCCAACAAGCTTTGGCAAGCAAGCGAAGTTTTTTGGGAATTAACCAACGAAGCAGTAGCTGCTGCCGAAGCTTTTGCTAAAGCCAATGTTATTAAAACGGAAAATTTAGCAATTTTAATGTTTATTTTTCACTTATTTATTTTAACAATTATTTGGCTAATTCTGCGTAAAATTGCTTCAAGACTGCAAAGAACTACTTCTACTATTGCCTCTACTTCAACAGAAATTGCTTCCACAGTAACCGAACAAGAGCGAGTAGCTACCCAGCAAGCTACTGCTTGTAACGAACTAGCAATTACAATGGAAAATTTAGGCGAGTCTTCTGGCAATTGTACCCAACAAGCTCAGGCAGCCGCTAGTGCAGCTCAAGCGGCGCTAGAACTTTCAGATCTAGGTAGTAAAGCGGTAGATCGTAGCTTGGAGAGAATGTCAGAGTTGAAAGAAAAAGTAGGCGCGATCGCCGAACAAATTTTGCACCTCAGCGAACAAACAAATCAAATTGGTAATATCTCTTTGCTGGTGTCCGATCTTGCCAATCAGACTAATATGTTAGCTCTGAATGCTGCGGTAGAGGCAGTGCGTGCGGGCGAACAAGGTAAAGGTTTCGGCGTCGTGGCAAGTGAAATTCGCAAATTGGCTGACCAAAGTAAACAATCTGCGAACAAAATTAACACTCTGGTTGCCGATATTCAAAATGCAATTAATTCAACAGTGATGGTGACAGATGAAGGAACCAAAACTGTCGAAACTGGTGTAGAAATTGCTCGCCAAACTGCTGATGCTTTTGCTGGGGTTGCCGATGCAGTTAATAATATGGTTTTGAGCAATCAACAAATTTTACTTAATATTAGGCAACAAGCTGGTGCTATCGAGCAAGTTTGGCAAACTACGAATGATATTAATCAAGGTGCTAAAGAAACAGCTACTGGGATTAGTCAAACTAAATTTGGGACAGAAAGATTAAATCAAATAGCTTTAGCTCTCAAGGAAATGATCTAGAAAATAGCAAATTATCTAAGATTGAAAATGAAACTAAGCAAAAAATTATATGTGGGTTTAGCAATACCAGTCATTTGCATACTAGGCATTGGCGTATATTCTCTCAAAGCTTTCACGTTGATCGATCGGCAAGTAGGAACAATTTATGACGATCGCGTAATTCCTTTACAACAGCTTAAACTGATTTCTGACGACTACGCCGTGTATATTATCGATGCAGTAAATAAAGCAAATTCTGGTATATTCACAAGCGCACAAGCGTTAAACTCGGTCAATCAAGCGATGACTAGGATTGAAGAACACTGGCAAGAGTATAAAAACACAAACTTGACAGAGCAAGAAGTAGCAATTGTTGCCGAAGTCGAAAAATTGTTTGTCACAGCCGATGCAGAAATAAACCAGCTCGTAACAGCCCTAGAATCAGGCGATCCCGAGCAAATAGAGAATTTTGATGGCGAACTCTATGCCGTAATCGATCCTTTAACAGCGAAAATTCAACAATTAATTAGCTTACAATTAGAAGTTGCCCAAAACGAACGAGAAAAAGCAGCCCAGCTATACAATAATATTCGGATTTTTTTTTCAATCTTGTTAATTTTAGCCATTGTCTTAGCATCGCCAATTGGCTCGATCCTCAGCCGTTCAATTACTGCGAGTATCCAAGAAGTAATTAACTCCTTAGTTTCAGCTTCAAGCCAGATTGCCGCCGCTACCGAACAACAAGAACGCATCGCCTCACAGCAAGCCGCCTCAGTAAATGAAACTAGCACGACAATGGATCGACTCGAAGAAGCAGCGCAAACCACAGCTACACAATCAGAAACCGCAGTAGCAAATGCTCAACGGGTGCTCTCTTTGGCACAAGAAGGAATGGAAGCGGTGAATAGTACCCAGTCGGGAATGTGGGAATTAAACGAAAAAGTAGGCGCGATCGCGGAATTGACTTATCGTTTAAATGAACAAGCCGATCGAATTGGGATCGTCTCTCAATTGGTCTTCGAGTTAGCAAATCAAACTAATATGTTAGCCCTCAACGCCGCCGTAGAAGCGATTCGCGCTGGAGAACAAGGAAAAGGTTTTGCTGTGGTTGCTAGCGAAATTCGCAAACTAGCAGACCAAAGCAAACAATCTGCTGACAAGATTAATGTTTTAGTTGCCGATATTCAAACAGTAATTGGTAAAACTGTCACCGCTACCGAAGTGGGGACAAACAAAGTTAAACAGGGACTAAGTAACACCGAAAAAACTGCTACAGTTTTCCAAGAAGTCGCTGAAGCGATCGACGAAATCGTTCTTAGTTCGGAACAAATTTCTTTAACAGCCCAACAACAAGCGATCGCGATCGCCCAAGTTGTCCAAGCAATGAATGCCCTTAACCAAGCAGCTAAAGAAAGCGCCGAAGGTATTAGCCAAACCAAAATCGGCACTCACAAACTTAACGAAACTGCTTTAGAACTTAAAGAAATGGTTTAGTCAATTTTATATTTTAAAATGGGGATAAAATGACGATCGAAGACGAAGAATTACGCAATCTTTATCAAACTTCTAGTGAAGAACACTTACAAAAACTAAACAACGGTTTATTGTATTTAGAAGCGCATCCAGAAGACAAAACTCCCTTTGAAGAATTACTCCGAGAAGCGCACAGTCTCAAAGGAGATTCGCGAATGCTGGGTGTCAACGATGTAGAAACTTTAATTCATCAAATCGAACATATTTTAGGAACAATTTATCGCGGAGAAACCGAATTAACTCCCGAAGTAAGCGAGATTTTGTATGCGGGTTTAGATAATGTGACTAAACTGGTTCGCGAAGCTGTTACTGGCGAACTCAGTGGAGTTAATATTTTCCAAGCTCTGGCTCAATTAATGGGTGCATCAACTTCGAGTAATGAGGGTGAAAATGTTAGTAAAACCGAAGAAGAAATTGAGTCAGCAAATGATAGTATAACTGAGTCAGATAGTGAGAGTTTCACGGAAGAAATTGAGCCAAAAACTGAGCTTGTGAATCAAGATTTAGGAGAAATCCGCGACAATCTCACGGCAATTCCTAACGGAAAATCCCCAGTCCCCAGTCCCCAGTACCCAATTCCCAATCCCCAATCTCAACCTTATCGCATTGAAACAATTCGCGTCCAAACTCGCCATTTGGATGCGTTAATGACTGAAACTGGTGAGTTAACAGTCACGCAAATACGCATTGCTCACCAATTAAACCAAATTGAAGAAATTGCCGCTTTGTGGTCAGAAATGCAGGCTAACAAGCAAAAAAAGGTGGCTTCTCCAGAAATCGAACAGCGCATCGAAGCTAGTCTTAAACAGTTATTAACTTTCGCCCAAGAAAACGTCGCCCGACTCGACATTATCTCCAACGATTTAGAAGAAAAAATTCGTACGCTGCGACTTTTACCTTTAGCAAACATTTTTAACTTGTATCCGCGTACAGTTAGGGATTTAGCTAAAGAATTTGGCAAAGAAGTAGAACTAATTATAGAAGGAGGAGAAACCACCGCCGACAAACGTATTCTCGAACAAATGAAAGATCCTTTGCTGCATTTAATTCGCAATGCGATCGATCATGGAATTGAAACCAAGAGCGATCGCCGAGAATTAGGAAAGCCTAAAGTTGCTCAGTTGCGCTTGCGAGGCTACCAAACTGCTAATAATATAGCGATCGAAGTCTGTGATGATGGGCAAGGTTTAGATACAGAAAAAATTAAGCAAACTGCGATTAGCCGAGGTTTATACCATCCCGAAGAACTCGCAGCCATGACACCAAATCAAATTTATAGTTTGATTTTTGCTCCGGGATTTTCGACTCGCACCTTTATTACTGAGGTATCTGGAAGAGGTGTAGGTTTGGATGTGGTACGGTATCATGTAGAACAATTGAAAGGTACTATCGAAGTCGAATCTACGCCCAAAAAGGGAACCACGTTCCGTATGCTACTCGGTAAAACTCTCGCTACTGCACCAGTTTTGTTGGTAGAAGTTGACGGAATCGCTTACGGTATACCTTTAGAGTTCGTCCAAAGAAACTTACTTGTCTTCCCAGAAGAAATTTTTACGATTGGCGGAAAAGACGCGATCGCGATCGACAGACAAGCAATCTCGGTAGCTTGGTTAGCAGATTTATTAGAAATTTCTCCTAACTTAACTGACAAAAACAATCTCCCTAAAAAGCAACTAATTTGTATTCTTTTGCAAGTTGGACAAGAAAAATTTGGGCTATTTGTTGACCGATTGTTAGATACTCAAGATGTTGTCCTCAAACCCCAAAGTAAATTTTTGAAACGAGTGCGGAATGTCGCTGGGGCAACTATTCTCGGAACTGGAGAAGTTTGCACGATTCTTAACCCGATTGACTTGCTTAAATCAGTCCAAAAACAAACTTTATCTCTCTCAACCGTTAAAGAAAAATCTACTCCCACTCACTCCAACAAACCAGTAATTCTATTAGTTGAAGATTCCATTGCCACTCGTACCCAAGAAAAACGCATTCTTGAAGGTGCTGGCTACCAAGTAGTTACGGCTGTAGACGGTTTAGATGGCTATAATAAACTTCGCCTTAGTGACTTTGATGCCGTCGTCTCTGACGTCCAAATGCCCAATCTTGATGGTTTATCCTTAACCGCTCGCATTCGCCAACATCAAGAATATAACGAATTGCCAATTATTTTGGTCACTTCTTTAGCTACGGACGAAGATAAAAGAAGAGGCGCTGAAGCTGGCGCTAATGCTTATATCACAAAAGGAGATTTTAATCAACTGTTTTTGCTAGAAACTTTAAAAAGATTAATTTAACTAAGCTGAGGAGAGAAAAATGCCGTTTAATTCTTATCGAAACGGCTACTAAAAAAAGTAGATCTTTGCTCAATGTAAACTAGAGCTTAACAGTGGAGGAGTCTGACTTAAAAACAATGCCAATTCGAGTTTTAATCGTAGAAGATTCGTTGATTGCGATGACAATTTTAACTAGAATTCTCGCTTCATCACCAGAAATTGAAGTAGCGGGAACTGCTCGAACTGGTAAAGAAGCACTAGAGTTAATTTCTGAAGTTAAACCAGATGTAATTTGCACGGATTTACATATGCCGCAGATGGATGGTTTAGAGTTTACAAAAGAAGTAATGATTCGCTATCCGCGACCAATTTTAGTTATTAGCGCTTCCGTGCAACAACAAGAAGATTCGAGTAATGTCTTTCAGCTTTTAGAAGCGGGTGCGGTAGACGTTTTTCCTAAGCCTCCAGGCGGTTCCGCAGGCGATTACGAAGCAATTAAACGCGCCTTAATTAGTAAGATTAAAATTTTATCGGGAGTGAAAGTATTTACACGGCACTCGCGTCGCAATCAGGAGACTAAGCAAGAGCAAAAACCAAAAGAAAAATCAACTTCTACTTGTCAAAAGATTATTGAATCTCCACCTCGAAAAATTATCCGAAATCGCAGTCTGCGGCTGCCAGCAAATACACAATTTAAAATGATTGTAGTGGGTGCATCGACAGGAGGACCCCAGGCACTAAAAACCTTATTGACTGGCTTACAAAATCACTTAAATTTACCAGTAATTTGTGTTCAACATATAAGTGAAGGATTTTTACAAAGTTTAGTGGATTGGTTAGGAAGTAGCTGTCATTTACCAGTACAAATTGCTCGTCCCGGCGAGTTACCACAACCAGGAACAGTTTATTTTGCTCCCGAACAATTACACTTAGAATTAGATAATATTGGGCGATTTATTTATGCTGCTACGGTGCGAGTAGACGGACATCGTCCCTCAGTCACAGTAACATTTAAATCGGTAGCAAAATTGTATGGCAAAAGAACGATTGGAATTTTATTAACAGGTATGGGTAAAGATGGTGCAGCCGGAATGGAAGATATTGCGAAAGTTGGCGGTTTAACTATTGCCCAAGATGAAGCGAGTAGCGTAGTATTTGGAATGCCGAAAGCGGCGATCGCGCTGAACGCAGCCCAGTATATTTTACCAATTGACGCGATCGCGCCTCACTTGTTACAAAAAGTTATCCTGCGGTGAATGCGATCTCGTCAATCAAACATTGTCCCACAAGTTTCGCAGCAGTGAAACACTATTGACAGGGCATCACATACAAATCACTCACTGAACTTATCTCGCGGTGAAAAATATCGAGAAATTCACTGACGTAGCCAGATTTGGTCTGTTAGAGTAGTGCGAGCATCTTGCTCGCTAGTTTTAGACAATTTAAATGCAAGCTAGGTTAGTGTAGTCCGATCGCCACTCCAACTAAAATTGTTATTTGACGCTCCCCTGCCTAAAGGCGCGGGGATTCTTGGTTCAACGACACTCCTTACAACTAAAAGGAATCAGTCTCGCCGATTCGACCCCTCCCTTGACAAATTAACAAAAAAGCAATTTTATCAAGAGCGGCAATTAGTTCCAGTGGGATATATCTCCCCAAGCGTAAATTCTCGTGCGCCCCACGATACTCGAAAAAGCAAATTTCTTAACCACTGGTTTTCGGTACTCTGTCGAGTCCGGTGCGTTTTTTAAGAGGTTGTTCGCGCCTCATGTACTGGTATCGCTTTACGTCGTCAACTTAAGACAGTACCGACGAATCCTGTCTGTACCAGGCTACTTTCTTAGAATAGCATCAAAGCCGTCCTATAAGGACGGGGCTTGAAACCCATTATTCTTGGTCACTAGATATCAAACGCTTCTTTCAAGTCTGTAATCCGGCGAAAATCTTAGATTACGGTAATCCTGAAGACAGACAATACTACATTGATTTTTGTGAAGTTCGAGGGAGCGATAACATTAAAGAAATTAGACGCACGATTATGCTCTCTGGAGATGAAGCCACTTGTCAATTATTTACCGGACATATCGGTTGTGGCAAGTCCACAGAATTGTCCAGGTTGAAAGCAGAATTGGAAAACCAAGACTATCACGTGGTTTACTTTCAGTCATCCCAAGACTTAGACATGGCAGATGTCGATATTAGTGATATTTTACTGGCGATCGCGCGTCAAATTAGTCAAAGTCTCGAAGCCGCCAAAATTCGCTTGCAACCCACTCGCTTACAAAACTTACTTCAAGGCGCAGCGAATTTGTTAAACTCAGATATCAAAGGTTTCAAGTTAAACATCCCCCAAATGTCTGGTGTTGGTGTTACTTCTGAAGAAGGCAAAGTTTCTCTTGGTTTTGGAATTGGCGAACTTACCGCCCAAGCTAAGGATAGCAAAGATATTCGCGCTTTATTACGTCAACATTTAGAACCGCGTGTCAACAACATTTTAGCAGCAATTAACCAAGAATTAATTATTACCGCCAAACAGCAACTTCAACAACAAGGAAAAGCGGGTTTAGTCGTAATTATTGATAACCTCGATCGCATCGATAATAAACCAAAAACTACCTTACGAATGCAACCAGAATACTTATTTGTCGATCGCGGCGAACAATTAAATGAACTTCAATGTCACGTGATTTATACAATTCCTTTGGTATTGGCTTTTTCTAATGACAAAGAACAGCTTACCAATCGCTTTGGAAGTTACCCCCAATTGTTACCAATGGTAAGAGTACAAAACCGAGATGGAAGTATTTGCGAAGAAGGGTTGGAATCCCTACGACAGATGATTTTTGCGAGAGCATTTCCCGATTTATCACCTGAAGAGAGGCTTAATTCTCTTACCTAAATTTTTGACTCAAAAGCCACTTTAGATCGGCTTTGTCAAGCGAGTGGCGGTCATGTCAGAAATTTATTAGTTTTGCTCCATAGTTGTTTAAAAAAAGACGATCCGCCTTTTAAAAGTAAGTTAATTGAGCAAGTTATTAGTCAGCGTTGTGGCGAACTCAGCAAAGCAATTACACCCGACGAATGGGAATTATTGCGTCAAGTGAAAGTACAAAAAACAGTTAGAGGAGAAGACGAATATCAAACGCTGTTAAAGAGTTTGTTTGTCTTTGAATATCGCGATGAAAATGACAGTTGGTTTGATATTAATCCGGTTTTAGCAAGTGCTGAGGAATTGAGCGATGGCTAATCATCAACCAGAAGAAGTTGAGATTCACAATCAAGATTACTTGCGAGAAATTAAGCGCATGATTTCTTTTTATCAAGGTGAATTTGTCTTAATTTTGGCGAGTTGTAATAGCCCGATTTTGCGAGAAAAAGTTGTTACTCAGTTGCGACAAGAATCGGATTATAAAATTAAAGAATTACATTTAAACAAAGAACCAATTGCAACTCTTTATGGTACGCTTGTCGAAACTTTCGGCGCTGAAAATGAAGAAGCGGTGATGGTATTTGGCTTGGAATTATTGCCAAATTTAGATGCAGTTTTGACCGCAACTAATCAAATTCGCGAGGAATTTCGTTCGCTTCATTTTCCGTTAATTTTGTGGGTAACGGATGATTTATTAGCGAAAATAATTCGTTTAATTCCCGATTTCCATAGTTGGGCGACTACAGTTGAATTTACTCTGAGTACACCAGATTTAGTCAATTTATTGTCAACAAAAGCTACAACTATGTTGACAGATGACCTCGATTATGGTGCAGAAAATGATTTAGGAATTAATCTTTATCAGCCAGACGAACTAAAGTTTATTCTCCAAGAATTAGACAAGCGCGGAGAAGTTTTAGATGCAGAAAATGAGGCAAAACGAACCTACGTTGCCGGGAGAATTGCTTATTTTCACTGTCAGCAAGAAGCAGCGTTAAGTAATTATCAAGCTAGTTTAAATTTATGGCAAGAACAAGGTAAATTAGTTTATCAAGGTTTGTTGTCTTATCGCCTCGCTTTGTGTTATGCTGACCCACATCTTTATTGGCAGGTAAGTAAGTCTAATTGGCAACAAGCGAGGAATTATTTAGACCAGTGTTTGCATAGCTTTGAACAAGCAGAAAGGCAAGATTTAGTTGCAAAATTTATTACTTTTTTGGGCGAAACTTTACGTTATTTAGAATTGTGGGACGAGTTAGAAATACTTGCTCAGAAATCTTTAGTTATGCACGCAAGCGAAGAACTATTTTGCTTGGCTTTTTTATTAGCTAAAGATTACGGTTTTCTCGCCGAAGTCGCCCTTAAACGACAAAATTGGCAAACAGCAAAACAATTTGCTCAAACAGCAGTAAGAGAAGGAATAGATCGCACACCACGTCACGAACTATATCGCTTGTTTCTTGCCCAAGCTTACCATCATTTGGGTGAGTTAAATACAGCAATTTCAATCTTAGAAGAAGCGAAAGAGGAAGGTAAACCTGAATACGACCCGCCGCTTTATATTAAGATATTAGGAGAATTACGCGATCGCTATTTTCAACGAGGCGATTATCTCAAAGCCTTTGTCACCAAGCAGGAACAACAATCTCTTGAACAACAATACCGTTTTCGTGCCTTTATTGGTGCGGGACGTTTGCAATCGCAAAAAAGCGTCATTAATCGCAGTCGAGATGAGAGTAATTCTCAGGAAAAGGTAGCTCAAGAACTTACGGCTTCCGGGAGAAGTTTAACGATTGAGCGCTTAGTTAGTCGCGTAGAAAGGGACGATTATCAATTAACCATTATTCATGGTGGTTCCGGAGTAGGAAAAAGTTCTTTGCTACAAGAAGGTTTGATACCTAATTTACAAACCAAAATTATTGAGACGCGCCGCGTTATCCCCGCTTTGCAACGGTTGTACAGTAATTGGTGTCAAGAATTGCAACGCTGTTTGTTGAATAATCCCTTGACAAAAAGCTTAAATTGTGAAGCAAAAAATCCCGCAGATACGACGACAATTCTCAATCAATTGCGCGAACTTACAGACTCAAATTGCTTAGTTGTCCTCATTTTTGACCAGTTTGAAGAATTTTTCTTTGTTTATCCTGAACCAGCCCAGCGCCGGGAGTTTTTTCAGTTTTTACGTGAATGTCTTAACCTTCCTTTTGTGAAAGTGATTCTCTCGCTGCGAGAAGATTATATCGCTTATTTATTAGAAGGCGAACGCTTGATGAGTAAAGACAATTCCGACAGTCATTTACTCGATGATATTCTTCGCAAAAGCAATCGTTTCTACTTGGGTAACTTCGCACCAGAAGAAGCAAGAGAAATTATCCATAACTTAACTGCACAAAGTCAATTTACTCTCGAACCAGCATTAATTCAACAAATAGTTAACGACTTAGCCGCCGACTCTGGGGAAGTGCTACCAATTGAAATGCAAATCGTCGGCGCACAAATGCAAACCGCAGGTATTACTACGCTGGAAAAATATCATGAATTGGGGACAAATCCCAAAGCCAAACTCGTTGATGATTATTTAGCGAATATCGTTCAAGATTGCGGTCAAGAAAATCAAGAAACAGCCGAATTAATTTTGTATTTGCTGACTGACGAAAATAACACCCGTCCGCTTAAAACAAAAGCTGAATTAATTTCTGCTTTGTTTGATAAAGCCGCCCGACTAACTTTAGTTTTAGAAATTTTAGTGAAGTCGGGTTTAGTTTTTGAGTTGCCAGAACATTCTGAAGCACAGTATCAACTCGTACACGATTATTTAGTTCCCTTTATTCGTCAGAAACGCGGTGCAGAATTAGTTAAAGAACTCGAACAAGCTAAAGAAGCCAAACGCTTGAGCGAAGAAAAATACACTCGTTTTCTGAAAAAAGCTTTGGTGGGTACAGTCGCGGCTGTATTAGTGATGACAATCTTATCAATTACCACTTTTGTCTCGACACTCAAAGCTACTCGAGAAGAAATTAAAGCTTTGACTCGCTCTGCTGAATTAAGTCTAGAATCAATCTCAGAATTTGATGGCTTGGTGGGAGGTTTACGTGCAGCTAAAAAACTGCGGTCGGGGTTGGGAAAGTTAGCTTTTACAGGTAAATATGAACTAGAAAGAGATGTTAAGTTGGTTCTGGCTAAAGCATTTTATAGAAATGACAAACTAACATCTAAAGTAAAAAATCGCTTAGAAAAACATGAGAGAGTGGTGACTGACGCGATTTTTTCTCCAGATGGAAAACTAATTGCCACCGCTAGTTGGGATAAAACTGCTAAAATCTGGAGTCTTGATGGTCAAGAACTTGCCACTCTCAAAGGACACGAGGATTGGGTCAATCAGGTAAGCTTTTCCCCAGACGGAAAACTACTCGCTACTGCTAGTGGGGATGGCACTGCCAAAATTTGGAGTCTTGATGGTCAAGAACNTTTGCCACTCTCAAAGGACATGAGCAACTGGTCAATCATGTGAGCTTTTCCCCAAATGGAAAACTACTCGCTACTGCTAGTGGGGATGGCACTGCCAAAATCTGGAGTCTTGACGGTCAAGAATTACATACTCTCAAGGGACACGAGGGAATAGTTCCTGATGTGAGCTTTTCCCCAGAGGGAAAACTAATCGCCACCGCCAGTGGGGATGGCACTGCCAAAATCTGGAGTCTTGATGGTCAAGAATTGCATACTCTCAAGGGACACGAGAAATTGGTCAATCAGGTGAGCTTTTCACCAAATGGAAAACTAATCGCCACCGCTAGTTTCGATCAAACTGCGAAAATCTGGAGTCTTGATGGTCAAGAATTGCATACTTTCAAGGGACACGAGAAATTGGTCAATCAGGTGAGCTTTTCACCAAATGGAAAACTAATCGCTACCGCTAGTAAAGATGGCACTGCCAAAATCTGGAGTCTTGATAGTCAAGAATTGCATACTCTCAAGGGACACGAGAAATTAGTTAATCAGGTGATAATTATTTTACCGGATGGAGAACTACTCACCATTGCCGGTAATGATGGAACTGCGAAAGTCTTGCAGTGGGAGGATGTTAGTTTAGAAAATTTTATGGCGGAAGGTTGCGCGTTGATAAGCGACCATCTGAAGCATAACCCGAATGTGTCAGAGAGCGACAAGCATCTGTGCGATGATGTTTTACCGTGAGATTGGGGACTGGGGACTGGGGCGCATTGATCAGTTTTGCTTGTCTCCATTATGTCATCCTGAGCGAAGCGAAGGATCTGGGAGATTCTTCGCTTCGCTCAGAATGACATTGAGTGGATGGGATTCTATAGCAAAGAACGAATTAGTTAGGACATCCTCATTTTCGGAAAACCTTGCTAGCATAGGCTCTCATCACTGTTTACTGTTCACTGTTTACTGTTTACTGCTATTCTCTTCGAGAACGCTTGGCTCAGGATGACAGTGAGTGGATGAGATTCTACTCTACCCTTCGGGAAGGCTACGCCAACGAGAACGCTACGCGAACGCTTCGCTCAGGATGACATTTTATTTCCCTTAAAAAGAGGAGAAATTTCCCCTAAATACCAATAAAAATTCTATGTAAATTTTACCACATTTCCGGTTAATTCGGGTGGTATTTCTACTTTCATTAAATCAAGAAAAGTTGGAGCCAAATCGAGGATAGAAACATCCTCCAACTCACCTCGAACTTCGATCGCGTCTCCCGCAACTGCCATAAAGCCATTCTGAGAATGATAGCTACCTCGATGATAGGAAGATTTAGCCTGAGTTATTTCGGTTTGGGGATGAATTAAACTGGCTAAGAAATGTTGCGCGGGTTGCCACTCTACGAAGATATCTGGTAAATGTTCGGGTGGTTCGGTATTAAACCATTGTGCGGTTTTGACAATCTGTTTAATCGCAGGTTTATTAGTTACAGGATCGATGAGTTGTTGTAAGTTGGTTTCAATCTCTGTTAAAAGATCGTTGTAGTCTTTTCCTGGTTGAACAATTCCTTGGGGTTCTCTTCCTGCTAAATTAACCCGAATAAAGCTGGTATACAAAGAAGGAATGGCAAATGCACGGGTTTTTTCCCAGTCAGTGGTATTTGCGAAGTTATCATTAATTAATCTTTCTTGTACACTTAAAGGTAGACGCTGACTAATGGCTTCACGCCAAGATTGAGGGAGAAGCTTCCGGGCTAAAGGCAATGGTTTCAGCGATCGCTCCTCAGAAGCAGTCAGTAAGACTTGATAACCGAATTTTTGACAAAAATCAGGTATTAGTCCCGTCGTGGGATAACTATCTGCCATCCCAAAGGCAGAATAAATAACTACATTTGCTTGCTGAGGTAATTCCTGCAATAATAATTTAATTTGGGTATCAATTGCTTGGTAAATATCTCGGATTGCATGAGTCAGTTGATTTTCTTCCTCTGGGGCTGCTTTGAGATATTTCCAGAAATAATGACTTCCAGCATGGGATTCGTAAAAACCAAGACTAATTAAATCAAAATCGTCGCGCTGACACAACACACGACAGAGTTTTCCTTTTTTTTCGATTCGTTCTAAGACTCGATGATACATGATTACATCCTGAGCAAAACTTGTTTGAGGATTGAACTCAGAGATTGTAATCGGTTTGCCGAAAATTTGGCGTACATCTTCGAGTAATTCCGGTGGATTAGTGCAAGGAAGTAAAACATCCATAGAAAGGCGATCGCGATAAGCTGCCCAATTTGCCACTTGAATACCCTCAAGATTGGCAACCATAGCACTATCCGGTGCGTCAATAACGGCAACTTTTTTGTTGGTATTGCTCAAATGAGTCCAAAAAGGCAAAACTTTCGTATCAGTGAAATTATAAGGAGATAATTGATAAGTTTTCGGGACTAACTGGCGAAAATAATAGTATCCGTGAACCGCACGCGAAACACCACTAACCAGAGATAACGATGTCCCATGTTCAGCCAGAGATTCAACTCCGCCAACTTTCCCGTAACAGCCGCGTTCCATCACGGAAGCAATAGTCGGTAGATAGCCTGCTTTCACCCAAGTTTGAATTAGGCGATCGTCGGCACCATCAATAGCAATTAAAATTAGGGGAGGATGAGTTGTCATGATTGAATAGATGTATTTTTGAATAGGGTCGCAGCTTGCATCCAATCAGGTATATTATCGCCCATGAGAGCGACAAAAGTGGGAGCTAAGGATAAAAGAGATATCTCGCCGATGTCACCTTTTAAGGGGATATCATTTCCAGCAAAAGCAACAAATCCTTGATGAGTATGGTCGCTTCCGCGAAAGAATTCCGGTTTGTTTTGAGTTAATTCCACTGTGGGATGTTGGACTCGTTCCATGAAATAGGGAAACGGTTGCCATTCGATCAGTAAATCGGGTAATTCGGGATGGCTGTTGTGTCCAAAAAGCTCGTCACTACGCCAAATCTGCTTAACTGCTTTTTTCCCACTCCGCACATCAACAAGTTGGGCTAAATCAGCTTCAATTTGGCTCAAAACTTCTTCATATTCTGCCCCCGGACTCACAATACCCTGTGGTTCTCTCCCTTGTAAATTCACGCGAATAAAACTCATATAAGCTGAAGGAATGGCAAAAGCTTTCGTTTTACTCCAATCGGTGCTGTTGCGAAAGTTATCGGCTAATAGTTTCTCTTTAACATCTCTAGGTAGAGGTTGACTCAAAGCAATGCGCCACTTTTCGGGAATAATTTGACGTAGCAAAGCCAGAGGACTTTTTGGGGTATCTTGAGGAGGAGGGGAAGCTTGATAACCCAGTTGGCGACAAAAATCTTCAATCAATCCTTCGGTGGGATAACGGTCTGTTAAACCAACGCTCGAAACTAAGACTACATTAGCATCTTGGGGTAACTCGTTCAGTAATAAGCCAATTTCGCGATCGCACTCTTGATAAATTTCTCTAATTCCATCGGAAAGTTCATTCGGGAGAGCAACTTTCTCATCTCCTTGGGCTTCCGGGCGATATTTCCACAACTGATGTCCGCCCGTATGACATTCACCAAAAACAGCCACAATTAAGTCAAACTCAGCTTGGCTACAAAGCTGACGACATAACTTACCTTTTTTCGCTACTCGCTTTTTTAAACGCTCATAAATCCGTTTATCTGTGGCAAAGTTGTTGCTAAAATCTTCGGTAATATAATCCGGCTTACCCAAAGTTCGCTTAACTTCAGCTAATAAATGACTCGGATAACTCACTGGCGGCAGATAGTGAGAATTATGGACAGCCCAGTTACTTACCTGAACTCCTTGCAAATCAGGCAGAATAGACATTTCTGGCACATCAATCAAAGCTACCTTTTTTTTCGTTCCTTGGTAAAGTGACCAAAAGACTTGCTCAGTCGCATTAGTTTCGTCTACGGTATATAAGTCATAGCTACCTGCTTTCAGTTGCCGAAAGTAATAAAATCCCTGTTCTTTTTGGGGAATACCGCTAAATAATCTTGTCCAAGTCCCATCTTCATTAATCAAATCAACTCCTCTGGTGCGTCCCCAGCAGCCTTTTTCCATAATCGAGCGAATATTGGGTAGATAACCAACCTTAGCCCAATTTTCGATCCAATCTGGATCTCCGGCATCTAAGCCTAAAATAATTAGAGGTGAAGATTTGATGTTACTTGTCATGGCAGTTTTTAGGGATTAGGAATCTGTTTTTTTAGGGACAAAGGAGGAATAGCAGCACAATTAGGCTTTCCAGTTTCGAGATCGAAAGCAAGGTTATGCCAAGCACAATATAGCTTTCCCTCTTCGATATATCCCTGCGCTAAATCACCTCCTTGATGAGGACAATAGCGAGGAAATTCAATCATTCCATCTTCAGTATTAACAACACAGGTGCGAGCATCTTTGATTTTAATGACGTGGGGATGAGCTTTTAAATCAACATTGGGAGTAATGTTTAGAGATTCAGTTTTTTCTGGAGTAGTCTGGGGAAAAAATCGATTTTGCAGATGATTTTTTATTCTCTGCCATCTTTTCTTTTGATTTTTCAGTCGATAGCCAATATGAGCGTGAGAAAAATGCGATCGCGCTTGGGCTAACCATTTCCAGCGAGTCGATACCCAACGAGAATCATACCAAGAACGCCATTGATCGAAGCTTGGGCTTTGAGGAAAGGTTAACGAAAACCTCATTGTTACTGCACAACGAGTGTCTTCGGTAGTGTTAATTTCTGATGAATGCAAGTGTTCCACTGAAAACAGTAAAGTGTCTCCTGGTTGCAGAGCAAATCTTAACGGTTTCTCCAGAGGATGATTTCGCTCAATATGAGTAATCGCAGTAGGAAGAGGAATATGTTTTCCCCATTGCTGAGGGTAAAAGAGCATACTATTGCCTAATGATACCTCGTCAGTAGCGATCCACAAATTAATCGCTGTTTCTGCGAAACCTCCTCCCCAACTATCTCGGTGAGGAGACTGAAGTTGTAAAGTCCCTAAATGAGGTAGGAAAGTGCTTTGATTTTCGGCAAAAACCTGATATGGCACAAAAGTTCGGACAATAGTATCGCTGTAGAGATAAAAGCGATCGCGATATTGCAGAAAGTCACTGACAAATTCCTTTGCCCATTGTAGCAAGAAGGGTTCAGTTAACTGATTTATTTTTTGATTAATCCCAAGTAACTGTTCTCCTTGCAGATATAGATGCAACTTTTTCCAACTTTGAAGCTCGATGTCTGGATGAGATTTATGAATCGAATCGAAGGCAATCTGATTAAATTGCTGCACTTTTTCTTTCATGAACTCGCTGTCACGAATGATAATAATTTCCCCTTGTTGAACCCGCGATAAAACTTCTTCCAGAGAACAACTACGTTCTTGATAGGGAGGCTGAGGACTAATCGCCGTAATTTTAGCTTGATTTACTAACATAATATTTTTTCTAATAACTCGTTTCTAAAGTAACCTATTGTATAAACTTAAAAACCGATCGACAAAAATATCTTCAGTCAATTCTTGGCGGGCAAATCTCCGGGCGTTTTCTCCCAAGGTTTCTGCTAATTCTCGATTTTGTAAGAGAATTAATAACTTTTCTGCTAATGCTTTTGCATCTCCAGGCGGTACTAAAAACCCAGTTTCACCCGGTTTGATAATATCCTTTAATCCTCCTGTTGCACTAGCAATTACAGCCGTTCCCCGCATCATCGCATTTGCCACAATCAAGCCAAATGGCTCTGCCCATAAAGAAGGTACAACTTGTACCCAAGCTGTGGCAAACAGAGCTTCCATTTCTAAACGAGGCATTTGTCCAGGCATCACTACATTTTCAGTTAAATGAAGTTCCTTAATTTGCCGTTGCAACGATTCTCGCTCCAAGCCATCTCCAACCAAGTATAACTTTGCTGCGGGAATTTTGGCTGTTACTTCAGCAAAGGCACGTAACAAAACTTCTGCTCCTTTTTCTTTCACTAACCGAGCCGCAAAAGCAATTGTTGGCGGTGCTTTTAAAGCAGGGCGTTGGGGCTCTAAAGGTACTCCATGCCAAACCACTTCAACCGGGCTAATTTCTGCCTCTAACATTCGTTGTTTCACTGCTTCACTGGCTGCAACAAAAAGATTGAAATGATGGCGTTGTTTTTGCCACTGCTTCATCTGAAACCTCAGAGGAAGCCAATCTCGCAAAGGAAGACAATGATTTTGATAACAGGGAACTCCAAAAGTAACTTGACAAGGGGTTTTATCAGGTAGCAATTTCGTTCCCACTGGACAAATAGCGCGATACCAAACAGCATAATAAATACTGGGAATATCTTTGATTAAAGGCAAGATTAAAGGGGAAAGTTGGGTTAAAAAGAGGAAAACATGGACAACATCGGGCTGAAATTCTTGCAGCACTTGCTTTAAACGACGAACAGCCCAAGGATTAGCTGTTTGTAAAAGTGTCCGCAAGCGAGAAGTTGTGCCATAACAGAGGTAGTCGGCTTGGGTAGCAACTGGGAGAGGTTGGGCTGTACTGGAAAAGCAACGAGCATCATGTCCTCTCTGGCGTAACTTATCCCGCAAAGCCAGTATTAATAACTCTGCTCCTCCAGTGAGAGTTGAATAGTCATTAATCAGCAAAATTTTCATTGTTGAGCAGAAGTAAATAGCAATGATGGAACCGAAAAAACTTCCCTCAATAAATTAGGCAAAAATATGATTAATGTCAAATATTTTCCGATCGGCATTAAGCAATTTCCTAATCCTTAAATACACCAATCACTAAATTCTTTTCCAGTACATTCACGCAACTGATTGATGTCATCTTCTAGGTAGCTAATCAGTTTATCTCGCAAGTCTTGGTCGAGTTTTGGCTTCTTAATAGCAGTAGAAAAAGGAAAGTAAATTAGCTTATCTAGATGAAACCTGATGGGAGCAGGAAGATCGTTTAGTTGGCTCATTAATGGTAGCTCGGCAATAGCATTTCCGAGAGCGTTTTTCCTACGTTTGTGAAAAGATCGATGAAATTTTCCCCGATAGTCGATCGAACTGATGTCGTCAGAAACTTCTAAAAATCTACAAATGGTTGACAGCACTTTGTGAGGATAATTTGCTAATTCTTCACTGGTCAAAACTAAAATTTGAGATAAAGAATAATATTCTAAATACTGCTTTAACTGAAAATAGTAACGACTTCGACTAATATAATAATTGTGGGGATTATTTTCAAAATCAGCTAGAGCTTCAGTAATACTCCGGTTCTCTGTACCGCTTGCGTATTGATGCACATATTGGGAAATAATGCGTTCAATGGGATCTCGTAAAATATAAATTAGTTTAGCATGGGGAAGCACTTGATACATTCGTTTGGGAACTCCTACCCAACCAGGATATTTGGTATAGTTGGGAGATGCTTCGCCATAAATTTTGGCATTACCTCTAAATTGAGATTGATACCAATTAAGCCCTTTCTGCCAGTTTCTTTCTGCGATAAAGAAGTTTAATTCTTTATCTCTTGACATAGAAATTTCTGGATGGGAATTAAGATAGTAATATAAACTGGTAGTTCCCGATTTCATTGCACCAATGATAATAAAATCTGGAAGAATTTTTTGTTGCTTTTTTTGTAAAGATGAAGGTTGATTTTTGTTAATCATCTGAGATTATACTCGGATTGACTTGCTTATTTTTGTCTGAGTAGCAAATACCTGCTGTGAAAACTGGCTATCCCCCTTTTTTAGTAGTAGAGAATCTAAAAAAGGGGGAATATTAGTTAGTCTCGGTTAAAAAAGCGAGTGCAAACTAACTACTGGGTGGACTAGGAATGGAAACGTCAACGGTTTGCACTTGTGTCCCCAAACTACTCAAAGGTGGTTGCATTTGACTTTGATTTCCGACTACCAAAACGACAATTTTCTCTGGGGCTAAATATTCTTTAGCGACGCGCAGCACATCTTCTCTGGTGGTTGCTTTGACTTGCTGCTGATATTGGAAAATATAATCCGAGGGATAGTCGTAATATTCGTAGCGCATCAAGCGAGAAAGGGTTTGACTGGGGTCTTGAAAATTAAAGACAAATGAGTTGAGAATTGACTCTTTGGCATATTCTAACTCAGCTTCGGTGGGCGGTTCTTGGCGTAATTTTTGCAATTCCGAGACGATCGCCTGGACAAATGGTACTGTAGCATCGGAACGAGTTTGTCCGCCAGCGACGAATATTCCGTCATAGTCGTAACGAGGACTCCAAAAGCCGTATACTGAGTAAGCAAGTCCTTGACGCGATCGCACTTCGTTAAATAATCTTCCTCCAAAGCCATTGACGACACCATTGAGTACATCTAACTCTGGATAGTCGGGATTAATTAATTTACCGCCAAGATGACCCAAGAGTATATTACTTTGGGTAAGCTCCGGGCGATCGACGACAAAAACACCACCTGTTTGTTGCTGGGATGCGTCGGGAACCTCTGGTAAACCCACATTAGCAGGCGATCGCCAATCACCAAAGTTTTCCGCGATTAAAGCCTTCATTTCCTCGGAGTCAAAATCGCCGACAATGCCCAAAATCATGTTATCCGGGCGAAAATACTTTTGGTAAAAAGCAATCAAATCGTTCCTTTGGATATTATCCAGCGTCGCATACTCCACAGTCCGCGCATAAGGACTCATCGGACCATAAATTAACTTACGGAATTCCCGCGAAGCAATATCGCCGGGATTGTCATTCCGCCGCGCAATACCACCCCGCATCTGATTCTTCGCTAATTCCAGCTTATCTGGGGCAAAGGCAGGCTCGCGCAGCACTTTTGAGAATAATTTGAATACAGTGGGTAAATCCTCGCTGAGGGCGCTAAAACTGGCATTTCCGGCAGTTGTCCCAATTCCAGTTTCCACGCTAGCGGCTCGTTGTTCGAGCATTTGATTCAACTCATCCGGGGAATATTCTAACGTCCCCCCGCTACGCATCACAGCCCCAGTTAACTCAGCCAAACCAACTTTATCGGCTGGTTCGAGACGAGAACCAGTATGAATCAAAGCCATCCCACTCACCAAAGGCAATTCGTGGTCTTCCATCAAATAGACTACCATACCGTTCGGGAGTTGGTAGCGATCGTAGTCGGGGATTTTCACTTCCGAAAGCGGAGGAAAATCTAATTCGGTGTAATGTTGTGCAGTAGCGGCGATCGCTGGAGATAAAGTTGATAAAAATGAGTTAGGTAGAGAAATTATTCCCCCACTGACGAAGGTTAACAACATCGTCATTAATGCTATCCCTAGCAAGCGAATACTTTTACGCTTTTTGTTCTCGATCATTGCTTGTATGTTCTTAGTTATTAGTTCTCTGTTTATTTTGGTAAAATGCGCCCGATAGTTTTATTTTCTGGCTGGAAAGTTGACCGCGCAACTCGTTGGATATCCGCAGCCGTAACTTCATTCAAAGCTTCAAGTTGCTTAAACAAATTCCGCCAACTACCAGTTTTCACTTCATATTCTGCCAGCAATTGTGCCATGCCCATATTGGAATCTAAAGCCCGCAAAAGTTCAGCCCTCGCTTGGGTTTTCACTCGTTGTAAATCTTCCGCCGCTACAGGTTCGTTTTTCAATCTTTCGATTTCTATATCTAAAGCTTGGGCAACTTCTTCTACTGTGTGACCCGGCGCTGTGAGAGCATAAAAAAGCAATAAATTGGGATATTTATCGCCAGGAAAACCGCTAAATCCTACGGCAGAAATGGCTACTTGCTTTTCTTCAACTAAAGATTTATACAAGCGCGAAGTACGACCATCACTTAACAAGCGAGTGATAATTTCATATACTGCATGGTCGGGGTCATCTACACCGGGACGATGATATCCTTCTAAGTACCAAGGCTGACTTTCTAATCTTAAAGTAACTTCTCTAGTTTCGGTTTGTTTGGGTTCAATTTCTGTTACTTCTGGAGGTGCAGGTTTTGCTTCGTAACGACCAAAATAAACTTCGGCTAATTGTTTGACTCGTTCAATTTCAACATCGCCAACGATCGCTACTGTGAGATTATTGGGTGTGTAGTGTGTCTCGAAAAATTCTTGTACGTCTTCTCTGGTAAGATTACGAATGTCTTCGTCGTAACCAATAACGGGACGTTTGTAAGGATGTTTGGTGTATGCTGTATCGAGAAATGCTTCGACCATTTGACCGATTGGTGAGTTATCGGTACGCAATCTTCTTTCTTCGAGAATGACTTCTTTTTCTTTATAAAATTCCCGGAATACTGGGTCTAAAAATCGTTCTGATTCTAAAGACATCCACAGTTCTAATTTATTCGCGGGAAAGCTATAAAAATAAATTGTGTAATCGGTAGAAGTAGCTGCATTTAAACCTACTCCTCCGGCTGTTTCCACAATTCGCCCAAAAGCATTTTGTTCGACGTATTGATTAGCTTGGTTTTCTACTTTGGTAAATTCAGCTTGGAGTTTATTTACTTCTGCTTCTTTCCCTGCTGCTTTGGCTGCCCTAATTTGTTCGTCTAGTTCGTCTAAACGTTCTAAAAGTTGTTCTTCTGCTTGATAATTAGTAGTACCAATTTTAGTAGTACCTTTAAAGGCTAAATGTTCGAGAAAGTGAGCAACTCCTGTTTTGCCATCGGGTTCGTTTGCACCACCAACATCAGCATAAGTTACAAACGAAATTGTCGGCGATGTTTCTTGTTTTAGGATAATAAACTTCATGCCATTATCCAAAGTATACTCGGTGACTCGCGAACTTACTCGGTCTAAATATGGTTGAATAGAGTTAGCAGCTAGGATTGTTGTTTCGCTGCGTGCTTGTGCTACTCCTGGGATAAAGTTCCAGGTTAGTAAGAAAATACTCAGGAAACAAATTAAACTTCGACGCATTTTTTAACCTATAAAGATTGGGGATTGGGTATTAGGGATTGGGTATTGGGTGTTAGGATTATTTTTTGCACAAATACCCATGATTTAATAGATTACATCCTTTTTTATTGTGCTAGCGAAATAGATTCTGGCTCATAGGTTAAGTTAGATAAAAGCTAACTAAGAAGCCGAGAATGCTACAAATGTAGTCATGTTTTTTAGTTCGGCTATCGCTCGCTTGAACTTTACTTATAGTTTATTTTAAGCGACTTTATTAGTGAAGACGTGAAATTACGCCCTTTCTAAACTTCAAGCTGGGTTGGGACTAATTTGCAAAATGTTATCATCTCCAAAATTAACCTCCGCGATCGCCAGTGCCTTTTCCAGAATATCTGTTTAAATTAAAATTGTGTGTGCTTGAGAAAAGCTCGTCAGCAAGATTCTGGTTGAGAGAGATTATTGTTTAATTATGAAGCTTTGTTGTAATTACTGTTCGGCGATCGCTAAAGAAGGCTAGGGTATCTTTAACGATCGTTTAGCAGTTGTATTTAGCAAGTCACTTGCTTCCCTAAAATTCAAGTAGCGAGCTTAACGTATATCATAAAAATTCGTAAATGTCAACTGTTAATTGATAACTGATAACCGATAACTGTCAAGTGCTATGCGAGTTTTTCATCGGCGACAAAAGGGAGAAACCCACACAGAAGAAGATACACGCAGCCGTATTTTACAAGCGGCATTGCGCTTATTTGCCCAAAAAGGTTATGATGGCACGACGACAAGAGATTTAGCTGCCGCCGCAGGTGTGGCCGAAGGAACACTTTTTCGCCATTTTGTCAATAAGAAAGCAATTTTAGTCGAAGTAGCCACACAAGGTTGGGTAGAAATACTCACCGACTTATTGACAGAATTGAGTGAAATGGGAAGTTACAAAGCAGTCGCGCAAGTGATGCGAAGACGAATGCTGCGAATGCAAGAAAATAGCGATTTAATGCGAGTATGTTTTATGGAAGCACAATTTCACCCCGAATTGCGCGATCGCATCCAATCAGAAGTCATCGAAAAAATGACTGATGTCGCCGAAGCTTTCTTTGAAACCGCGATGGATAAAGGTATATATCGCCGCACGAATCCCAAAATAGTAGCACAAGTATTTTTAGGGATGTTCGCGATCGCGGGTTTCTCCGATCGTACCATCATCGACCCGCAAGCCTCCCCCCAAGCCATGAAAGAAATGGCAGAAGGTATCGCCGATATTTTCCTCAATGGAGTCTTAGCCAAAGATTAGAATTTCTCTCGATGCTAAACAATTCACCGTCATTGTTTTTTGTTTAACTTTTATCTCAACTGTGCCAAAAGTTCCTCACGAGAAAGATTAGACAAATTGAGCAATAACTGAGTACGCTCAGAATTAGAAAGTTGTACGATAGCAGGGATTAGGTTTGATAATTCCTCATCCAGCATTCCAAATCGCCCGATGAGTAAATTTTCAACCATCTCTGTTTGTCCTTCTACTCGCCATTGTTCCTTTCGTTTTAAGTAAGCTGATGATAAATTCATAATCAACTCGCGATCGTCATTAAACTGTTAATTTAGTAAATTGAAGATTAATTTGTTTCAATATCTCTTTCAATCTCTAAATTGTATTATCTTATCAAGAATCTGGAGGCGGAGCCTCCTAGAAGCATTCCCAGGTGGAACCTGGGAACGAGGAATTTGTTTCAATATCTCTTTCAATCTCTAAATTGTATTATCTTATCAAGAATCTGGAGGCAGAGCCTCCTAGAAGCATTCCCAGGTGGAACCTGGGTACGAGGAATTTGTTTCAATATCTCTTTCAATCTCTAAATTGTATTATCTTATCAAGAATCTGGAGGCGGAGCCTCCTAGAAGCATTCCCAGGTAGAACCTGGGAACGAGAAATTGCTCAGAATCACCACATTCTTACTCCGCAAAAATTGCGCCGCGTTGCTGTAAATTCTCTTTCATTTCTTTAGTAATTCCGGCATTTTTGCCAAATTTTGCATTAGCTACTTTCGCACCACTAAGATTAACATTACTCAAATTTGCTTCTAACAAATTGGCATTTTCTAAGTTTGCGCCGCTAAGATTGGCTAAGGCTAAACTGGCACAATGTAAGTCTACAAAACTTAAATTTGCTTCGCTGAGATACGCGCCACTTAAATCAGCACCGCTTAATTTTGCCCCTTGTAAATTCGCCCCGCTTAAGTCTGCGTCGTCTAATTCTGAACCGCGAAGATTGACTCGGAAAAGGTTAGCGCCACTTAGATTAATATTACTTAAATTAGTTGCCATTAAGTTACCGCCAGCGAGATCGGTAAGAGGATTAATTTGGGCGATTTTCGCTAATTCAAGGAAGTTATTAGTTTGGGCTGTGGTAATCTTTTCAATAATTTTTTTTAACTCGCTTAATGCTTCTGTAGCTTCGGAATTTTCGATTGGCTTGTTGGGTGTATCGCTGCACAACTGCGCTTGAGAAATATATGGAGTTAATTTAGTTGCTAACAAAAATAACGCTAGTTTACTATCAAGAATGGCGTGTTTGTTTGGGCTGATGTCGTGATGCCATAAACCTTCAGCTTCAGTTAAGCAAATGTCTTGTCTTTTGACTGTAAATTTGGCTTCTAAATGATAAGGTTGTGCTTGTACTTGTAAGGTTCCTAATTTGGCTTTTGACACGGAACCTTGTAAGGTGGTTATACCCGGAGGAACCGCAAAGGTTAAAACGAGGTTGCTATCGGTGGCTAAATCTGTCACCAGCGCAGCAAATTCGCCGAAATCCTGCTTATGAGTGGTGATTACCCCATTTTTGACGTTGAGACTCAATTGACCGCCTCTGAGCGCAAATTTGACTTTTCCATCCAGGAGATTTTCCCACTGTTGGTTAAAGTTTAGTGTCAAATAAAGTTCAAATTGCTCTTTTTCGCTGCGAATGGCTGTTAATTCTAGCAGCAAGCAGTCTGGGTATTGGTTGTGAGACTCAAGTGCAAGCATACAGCAAGGGGTTAGTAAGGTTCCTTTGTCAGATTAGCACGATCTTGAACGCGATCGCGCATTCGGCTTTAGCCGTTCCCGTAAGGGTAGGCGCGGAGGGTTTGCTTGTTTGGGGTAGGATTGCTATGTGGGAGTTTTTTTGGGTTTATGCGGGTTACTGGGGTTTTTGTTTATCCGATTAAGTCTTGTCGGGGTATTCGAGTTGATTGGGCTGAGGTTACTGCTAAGGGTTTTGTTGGCGATTGGGGATTAGGCGATCGCGAGTTTATGATTGTGGATGAGAAGGGTAAGTTTGTTACTCAGCGACAATATCCGAGTTTGGCGACAATTGAGGTAAAAGTTGCGGGAAATGAGCTTATTTTGTCGGCTGATGGGGTTAATCTCGATTTTTTGACGTTTCAGCCGAGTTTGTCGGGAAGGGAAATTAGGGTGGAAATTTGGCGCGATCGCACAACGGCGATCGATCAAGGTGATGAGGTGGCAAAATGGTTTCAAGCTGCCCTAAATGTCAGTCAAGATTTCCGTTTGGTGAGACAATCTCCTCGTTATCTTCGCCCGATTAATCCTCAATTTGCAACCGCAGAAAATCAATCAGTAAGTTTCGCTGATGGTTATCCTTTTTTATTAATTGGGACTGCTTCTTTAGCGGATTTGAATAATAAATTGGCGGCGAAGTATCAAGATGATTTTCAACCTTTACCAATGAATCGTTTTCGCCCAAATTTGGTTGTTGAAACTGATGAGGCTTTTGTTGAAGATAAGTGGAAAGTTATGCAAATAAATGACATTAAATTCAGTATAGTTAAGCCTTGTAGTCGCTGCGTTATTACTACTACAAATCAAGTTACTGGGGAAAGAAATAAGTTAAAAGAACCTTTGTTAACTTTGAGTAGTTATCGTCAATTTTCTGGCGGAATTATGTTTGGGCAAAATGTAATTCCGGAGCAAATTGGGACTGTTAATCTAGGCGATGAGGTGCAGGTTTTACAAGTATGTTGAATGGGGAAATTATTAATTAAAGTTAGCGCTGAAGCACTAACTACAAACTGTAGAGACGTTGCCGACAACGTCTCTACATAAGTGAAAATTAAACCCAACTGCCGACAACAACTCTAACAGTACCATCCGCGAGAGTTTCTTGTTCTTCAACATTGAAACCTTGCTCTTTGACGGTAGCCATTAAAGTTTTGTGAGCGTATTTTTGACTAATTTTGTGAACAAAATCTTGGCGATCGATTTTCGCACCCCAAAAATCTGCTACTAACTCATAATTTTCGCCATTACGACGAAATCCTAAATCGTAGCCATTGGCTTGACGAATCACGTATTCCGCATTAGTAGTATCGCCGTGATAACCACGCACTGTGGTATTCAACTCAACGTTGTAACCCAATTCTTGCAAAACCTCATTGAGAATTTCGCCCTGCTTGATTTGTACCTTAATCGTGCTGAAATGAGACATAGTAATTTACTCCTATTCAAACTCTGAGCGCCGAATACCCTGCTCTACCCTATATTGCCTCAACTCTTCCATTAACTGCACGTTATTCGAGGCTGTACGCGCACCGCTTTCCGCAGCCCAACGTTTGAGTGCGTCAATTTGAGCAGAAGCGATCGCGGCGAGCGGAACTGTTTCCCGAATTGCGCCAAATATATCTTGAGTGGTAAAATCTCGTCGTCGATTGTTTTGTCCGCTACTAAATGCTCGCTGCATTGCATCAACGATCGCTTGTTCGATTTCTGCACCACTAAAATCTTTAGATTGACTACCCAATAATGATAAGTCGAAATTTCGCCAGCTACTAGGGCGTAAACGCTGTAAATGAACCCGAAAAATCTCTTCTCGCTCGGTTTCGGTGGGTAAATCTAAGAAAAATATTTCATCAAAACGTCCTTTTCGCAATAACTCCGCTGGGAGAATTCGCACGTTATTTGCTGTCGCAACAATAAACACCGGAGAAGTTTTTTCTTGCATCCAGGTAATCAAGGAACCGAAGACACGCCGCGAAGTTCCCGAATCGCCATCTCTGCCACTAGCAATATTACCAAATGCTTTATCAATTTCGTCAATCCAAAGCACGCAAGGAGCCATTGCTTCGGAAATTTTAATCAACTGACGCACACGACTTTCACTTTCGCCAACAATACCACCAAATAAACGTCCGGCATCCAAACGTAACAAAGGTAAACGCCATTCGTGAGCAATTGTTTTCGCGCAGAGAGATTTACCAGTTCCCTGAATACCTACTAATAATAATCCTTTGGGGTTAGGAATACCATAGCGTCTGGCTTCTTCACTAAAGCCGTCTTGACGCATTCTTACCCATTGCTTGAGATTTCCTAATCCACCGACATTTTTGAGTGATTCAGCCGCAGGTAGAAACTCTAAGATTTCCGTTTGACGAATAACTTGTTTCTTTGCTTGTAAAACGCGATCGATTACAGATTCATCTACTTGTTGTTTTGCAGCGATCGCTTTAGCTAAAACTCGAATAATTCTCGTGCGAGTTAAACCCTGAAACGCTCTTACCAGTTGTTCTCTACCTAATCCCGCTACTCTCAGTTTATCAGCCGCTACCTGGGAACTAATCAAAGCATCAATTTCTGGAGGACTAGGTAAAGGAAAATCAATAACTGTGGTTTGCTCTCTTAATTCTAAAGGTAATTCGAGATTATATCCGGTGACGACTAAAGTTTTGCGACTAGACTTTAACTCTCGCGCGATCGCTGTTAACTCCTGCAAAATTGGAATCGTATTCGGGAGATAAGGATTTTTCAACAACAAATGGAAATTGCGTAAGACAAAAATCGTATCTTCATTAACATCAGCTTTGGCAATTCGATCCAAAGCCGCCATCGCCGAGCCTTTCCCCGATCCATTATCCTCCCAACCGCGCACTAAATCCCAAAATAAGATTCTCCGACTGGGTTGAGATTGGGCTGCAACTTGAATTAATACTTGCTCCACTGGTTCTTCTTCCAGTGAAACAAAGTAAATTAAAGGATAGCGGGCGCGAAGCATTAAATCTAGTTCCGCTACCAATTCTTGATGCAAGTTTGTTGAGCCAGAATTAGGATGAGTGTTTGGCTGGTTGGCGTACATTAAATTTACTATCCTCCCGAAAGAGTTGTTACTCTCTCTCAGTTGTAACCGATAAAGGTTGGGATCGGGGACTAGGTTCAGTTATCAGTTATCAGTTACCAGTTAACAGTTACCAGGGAACAGTTAACATTGACTAGCGATTAGGGAACAGTTAAAAGTTATCAGTTTATCCCCTAATTCCTCCCTCTCTTCCCCCTCTTCCTTGTCTCCCTTGTCCTCCCCCTCTCCCTTGTCTCCCCCCTCTCCCCCCAATCCCCAATCCCCCTCAATCAGCGATCGCCCAACGCACATAGGGACGATCTGTAACTGTATCAGCAAAGAGAATTTCTTGGTAAGGTGCTTGGAGATCGCGCAAATTCACCCGAAAGTAAAGTTTACCTTCACGAAACTCAAAATTATACACATTCGGAGCCTCAGATTGAGCTTGGGCGATACAATCCAAATAGCGATCGCTTAAGTTACTTTGATATTCGACAAATTTATCTTCTTCGACAGCTAATTTTGTTTGATTAGCAAAAGGTTGAGTTTCTGCGACAACTAGATGATCCGCTCCACCTTCATAAGGTAACAAAAAGCTATAAACTCCCACAGTTTCCGGACAAGTTCCCGATTGTCTTTCCAAAAGTATAGTTATATTAGGCTCGGCGGGCGGTCCAGGTGGTGTTTCTCTTTCCAATTCCGGCGAAGCTTGAGCAATTGGGGTAGAATCGGAATTTTTTATCTCCGCACAAGCTACTCCTAGCGCTAATAAAGGCAATAAAGCAAGAATTTTAAGTGAATTAGTCAAAACTTTCATTGAACTAGCTATAAACGTAAATATGTGGCTAACAGTAATCAAGACTAGGAATCAATTTCCTCTGTTCCAGAATTTTCAACGACAAAACCCGGCGATCGCAACGACCAACTACCAACTGATAACTGATATACAGTCAGTTTCTCAAAAGTGAGTCAAAATAAGAACTTGAAACTCTATCGGTAGAAAACTATCTGCCAAGAATCCTCACCAATGCAACCCCGAATTATTGTCTCTGGTTTAGGTAGTACAGGGTATAAAATATTTTGCTTGCTCAGACAGCAAGGCGCAAATGTCATGGGAATTAGCGATCGCCCGATGGCGGGAATACGCTCAGAACAATTAGTAATTGGCGATATGCGCTCTGTTTCTACTTTAATGGCAGCAGGCATTAAAGAAGCACACACCCTGGTATTAGCTCACAGCGACGATGCTCTCAATCTAGCTATTCTCACCCAAGCGCGAGTGCTTAATCCACGCATTCGCATCATTAATCGGTTATACAATTATACCCTCGGCTCTCGCTTGGATCGAACCCTGCCGGATCACGTAAGTATGAGCGTTTCTGCACTCGCTGCGCCGATTTTTGCCTTTGCAGCAATGGGAAATCAAGCGATCGGACAATTACGTCTATTTAATCAAACTTGGCCGATCCATGAAGAAATTATCTACGAAAATCATCCTTGGTTGGGAAAACCGATAAGCGAGCTTTGGGAAGATATCTCGCGGATGTTAATCTATTACTTACCCAAACATGGCGAAGAAGATTTAGTCACCGCAGTAGTTTCCGGAAGAGTATTAGAAGCAGGCGATCGCTTAATTATCGGAACAAAGCCAAATGTCCGTAACCGCCGCCGCAATCGCTTGTGGAAAATGCTCAAAGCCCTAACTAATTTACGACAATTTCAGCGTCACGCTCGTCCAGTTGCTTTGGTGACATTGGCACTACTGTTTACTATTTTAGTGGCAACAATCACCTACATTTGTGTTAACTACAATACTTCCCCTGTCGATGCTCTTTACTTTTCCGTAGGGATGATTACTGGAGCTGGAGGTAAAGAAGAAGTAGCTGAGTCTGCCCCTGATAGTATCAAACTTTTCACCGCCATTATGATGATTATTGGTGCGGGAGTGATTGGCATCTGCTATGCTTTGATCAACGATTTTATTCTCGGTAGTCGTCTAAAACAATTTTGGGATGCAGCAAGAATACCCAATCGCAACCATTATGTCGTTTGTGGACTCGGTGGTGTGGGAATGGAAATCGTTCAGCAACTGGTTAACCAAGGACGAGAAGTTGTCGTCATTGAAAGCGATCCTAACAACCGTTTTATTCACAGCGCTCGTTCCCTTTGCGTTCCTGTCATCATCGAAGATGCTAGTTTATCAAGTAGCTTACAAGCTGCTAACCTCCCCAAAGCAGAAGCACTACTAGCAGTGACGAGCAATGACATGGTAAATGTCGAAATTGCTTTGTGTGCGCGAGCGATCGTTCCTAAGTTACCAGTAATTGTCCGCAATCAAGACGCACAATTTTCCAGCGCAGCACAAGAAGTCTTTGAATTTGAAACGGTACTTTGTCCCACGGAAATTGCTGCTCCTTCTTTTGCAGCCGCAGCTTTAGGAGGAAGAATTTTAGGTAACGGTATTACCGAGCATTTGCTTTGGGTCGCTTTGGCAACGATAATTACTCCCAACCATCCTTTTTGTGGGAAAAATATCAAAGAAGCGGCAATGCAAGCCGATTTTGTCCCACTGTACCTGGAAACTAAACATGAGACAATTCACGGCTGGAGTTTATTGGATACTTGTCTCAAACCAGGAGAAATACTTTATCTGACCATGCCAGCAATGAAATTAGAACAACTGTGGCGAACTGTCAATACTGACTCTGAATTAATTATCAGTGCTTAAACCTTGTTGTGCCAACAACTGAGCCGCCCAAGCTGCATCTGCTTCTAACAAAGCTGGTGCTGGCTCTTTCGTATAATCGACAACGAGATCGTAGCTGCCGCGATCGTATGCTTGATGTAATAACTCTTGTAAATTAATCTTTGGCTCTGGATCTTCTCCTGCTAATGGTAAAGGGAAAATTGGAATTTCAGATTGTAAGTTAAACGCATACAAATCGGCACTTGGGCGGGTTTGACTCCGACTTACTAAAATACGATAATCAGTTTTGATTCCTTTACTATCCATCGGCATTTCTTTCCCACCGCGCAGTAAATCTATCTCAATCAAATGAGTTGAACTACCCAAGATTTTTTGCCGTTTCCTTTCATATTGATTTCTCCCTTCTCCCGCTCGTTTATTTTTCGGAGACAAAATTTCAATTACTGTAATAACTTTACCACTGCCCACTGCTCGTACTTCTAAATACCATTCTTTCACAGTTTCGGGTAAGGGAATAGTTACTGTTACGGGTTGCGTTGGAGGTGCAGCCACAGCCACGTTAGTTTGACTAGATTTACTCGATTTAGTGGTTGTTTCCGCAGTTTGAATAATCACATCATCAGGAATACCTACTAGCACTGAATTATCATCTTTATTTTCATAAACTCGCTCTTCAATTGCCGCTCGATATTGAGGACGTAATTGAGGATTAATTACATCAGCAATTGCTACAATTAACCATTTGTGTATTCCTTGCCAAATTCCGGGTTGCTCTAAATAAGGATTCATTCCTGGGAATGGTAAAGGCATATTTTTATCTTCCTAAAATTAGTTTCAAGCTTAACAATTATTTTAAATGTTTTGATAATTATCGTAAACCTTGTTTCTGTAACAAATCATTAGCCCAAACTGAATATTCTGCGGATAAAGAGGGTACAGGTGGGCGACTATAATCTATTCTTAAATCGAAACTGCCCAAGTCGTACACTTCATCAACTAGCTTTGATAATTCTACCACTGGTTCTACATCTTCTGAACGCAAAGGTAAGGGAAATGAAGGTATTTTTTCTGGTAAATTGAAAGCATACAAGTCAGCGTTAGGGCGAGTGTTACTCCGACTAATGAGAATTCGATAATCACTTGCTACTTCTGTGCCATAAAAAGGTAAATAACGTCCTTGACGAAGTAAATCTATTTCTACTAAATTAGTTAAACTTGCGAAAATTTTTTGGCGTTTGGTTTCATATTTTTGACGACCTTCACCAGAAGCTTTATTTTTGGGAGAAAGAATTTCAATGGTTGTAATAACTTGTCTTGTGGCAACTTCTCTTATTTCTAAATAAGCTTCTTTTTGCGTTAAAGTTAAAGGAACTTTTACAGTTATTGGTTTTGTCGTCGGATTAACAACTGCCAGATTTGAATTAATTGATTTATTTGTTTGAGTTTGGATTACTAAATCATCGGAAATGCCAATAAGTGTCGATTCTTCGCCACTCGTTTCATAAATTCTTTCTTCTACAGCAATATAGTATTTAGGGCGTAATTTACTACTCAGAGAATTAGCCAAATTATTAATTAGTCGATTATGAACATCTGACCAAGTTGCCGGATTTTCTAAATAAGGATTCATTCCTGGAAATGGTGAAGGCACAATTTTTTCTCCTAGTAATTAAATCACTTAAATTGGTAATTGATAAACCACAAAAGTTTGAGACACTTTTGTGGTTTTGAATTTACGCAGTTTCCATCCAATTAAGTAATTCTTGCATTTTTTGCTGCATTGTTGCTGTATCAGCGTGGTAGCGGCGACCGTGACCCGGTAATACCCATTCAAAGCTATAATTAGCTAGCTCGTGCATTGATTTGACTAATACTGACCAAGAATACCAGCAATGATTGCGAAAAGCGATTAATTGCTGAAGATGATCTGACCAAGCTAGATGATCGCCTGTAAAGAGGAATTTATCCTGGTAAAGTAGGACAGTGTGACCTTTGGTGTGACCGGGAACGGGGATAATTAATAAATCTGGTGCTATTTTAACCGGATCTAGTCCTTGAAGTTGAATTTCGATGTCCTGAGTTTGAGAGGAAATTTCGTCTTGATGGAGGATGCGATCGCAGTTAAAATGTTCTCTGAATTTGCGATGATCGGCAATGTCATCTCGATGAGTTAAGTACATATACTTTACCCCTCCCATCCTTTCGAGTTGTTTTACCAGGGGTGGCGTAAAACGAGGAGAATCCACTAAAATGTTACCTTCAGAGCGTTGAATTAAGTAACTCGCTGCACCAAAAGAACTTTCTGAATGATAACCGCAATGATAGACGTTCTCGGCGATTAAAATTGGTATACTTGTCTGGGCTGCTTTGATATCTTTTGGTTTGTCTACTGTACCGATAGATGCAGTTGGACAAGATAAAAGCGCTTGCAAGGCACGTAAACGCTCTTTTTCCGATTCTGGTTGATGATATACTGCTGATTGTCCCTCCTGTCGATTAAATACTTCTGGTGTCATCCAACGACAGGTATCGCAGTCGATGCAGGTACTATCGACGTAAAAATTCCCCGCAATATTTTGGGGGCGTTTTTTCTCTTGGGTAGCCATATTGTCAAGTAAAAGATACAAAAATTAATTCTTACGCACTATATTTGCGTAGTCTTAGATATTCATTTTAGCTCTGATACCAGAATCCAACCTTTTCCTTAAGAGATAGAAAGATCTTAGTCAAATTCCTGACAAATGACAGTGGTGCGCTCGTACAGATTAATAATAGTTTGATTTATTCGTCGAGTAATCTCAAATTCTTGTAATTAACCAATAATTGAAAATCAGCATTTCACTCAATCTCCAATTATCTGTTATCAGTTAGTAATTGGTAGTCGTTGTCTTACTCCCTACTATATTGCGCTTCAAGCCCGGTCAAAAAAATATAAACTTTTGTAACAAAATCGTTGTTTAGATATGGAAATGACCCAATACAACCTTATATAGGTAAAATATTAAGGCTTATACTACAGTCTTGTCAAGCCCTAATTTTCCGTCGCCTTATTGACTTTATTTTTCAATAAGCAAGAAATTTTTAGTATAGAGTGATACAAATATCATTGGTGTATTAATTTTAGCCACTTTTAAGTTACAAAGATAATACAAAATCCAGAGATTGTCTAAATTTTCCCTCCGACCGTATCAATTAACAGTACAATTTTTGTGGATTGTTGATAGCTCATTTTTAATGAATAACAGGTAACTAGAATGACTCGTTTTTATCGGCTAATGGGGCAAGAAAAACTTTCGCCTCCAGAAGCTTTGCGAGAAGCACAATTGGAGATGCAAAAGAAAACCCAATGGACGGAGCCTTTCTCTTGGGCAGCATTTACTTGGCAAGGGTAGTGGGAGGCAATGAATAAACAATATTTAATGATACCAGACCAATTTCTTTTAAGAGTTAGAGTATTTTATCGGTACTTTCGTGTAGCTCAACTTGATTATTGCTAGAGCAAGATGATTACTCTGGCAATAATCCCTAGATTTCTGAACAAATCAGCCGTTAAGCTTTTCATTATTTTGTAGAGGCATTGTAGACAACATCGACAAATAATATCTAAATATCTAGACAAATTTTTTCTTGCTTACTTCCCACCTCACAAATCCTCAATTTCCAATCCCTCATCCCCTCAACCTAAACCAATATCCAGAAACGTCATTACTGCAAACCCTGCCATAATACCTAGAGTACCTTCTTGTTCGCGTCCATATTGATGAGATTCGGGGATAATATCATCACTAATAACAAATAGCATTGCGCCCGCAGCAAAAGACATCGCCCAAGGTAAAATACTTTGAGCAATTGTTACTACTCCTGCGCCAATTAAACCACCAATGGGCTCAACTAAACCAGTTAAAAGAGAAATTCCTAGAGCAGAAAAAATGCTATAATCATGCCCAACTAAAGATAAAGCTACGACTAAACCTTCAGGAAGATTTTGCAAACCGATACCAATAGCTAAAGGTATTCCTTGGGAAAAATCACCGCTACCAAAGTTCACTCCCACTGCTAAACCTTCAGGAAAATTGTGCATGGTAATAGCAAAAATAAACAACCAAATTCGCCTTAATTTAGCACCTTTTTTACCTTCTTGACGATGAAAAAAGTGCTCGTGGGGTAAAAAATGGTGAGTTAACTTTAAAAAAGCACCACCCAAAATTACTCCAAAAACAATTATTCCCGCAGCCCCAAGTTGAGAAGCTCCTTGGGCGATCGCGGCATCTTTTCCTGGTACAATTAAGGAAAAGGCGGTGGCTGCTAACATGACACCACCACCAAAGCCTAACATTGCTCCTTGGGCGCGTTTGATATATCCTAATGGTAAGATTACGGGTAAAGCGCCGATAAATGTTGCTAATCCCGCGATCGCACTGGCAATTACTCCTGCTAAAATCGGATTCATCAGCTTAATTAGTTAAGATTTTTGGTTAGCCAATCAACGATAAGCTGATTAACTTGCTCTGGTTTCTCATCGTGAGGACAATGACCTGCATTCGGAATCGAGTAAAATTGGACATTATCTCTAGTTTCTGCTAATTTTCGGTAAATTGTCGCAGCTTTAATTGGCGTCCAAGGATCGTCTTCTCCCCAGATTACCAGCAAAGGTGATAAACATTTTGGTAAAATTTCTCTGGGTTTGGGTCCGGGAGGTGCAGTTAAAACTGAAGCAAAGACTTTTTCTGCGCCGAGATCGCAACTGGGATGGTAAAGTAAGTCTACCAGTTCGTCAGTAATTGCCTCCCGAGAGCGGTAAACTTGTGTTAAGGTGCGGCGAATGCGATGTTTCTGACGAATGCGATCGAAGATAAATTTTCCGGTAATTGGCGAACTTACAAGTTTCGTAAATGTTCCCATTACTAATCTTAAAGGCAAAGCTAACTCGTCGGGACGATGATTTAGTCCACCCGCACAGTTAATTAAAATTCCACCCGCCGCAATTTCTGGATATGCTGAGATTACCATTAAACTCAGCAACCCACCAATTGAATTACCAACAAATACCGTCGGTTGCTGGATTTTTTCCTGGCAAAAATCTTTAATTTGCTCTTGCCATAATTCTACAGTATAGTCGAGGGTAGGTTTATCCGAACCACCAAATCCGAGCAAATCCAAAGCAAATACTTGATATCCTGCTGCGGCTAACACCGGAATATTTTTCCGCCAGTGTCCGATAGATGCGCCAAAACCATGTATCAGTAACAACGGCTGTCCGCTTCCCATCACTGCATACTGGATTTTATGACTATTCCAGATCCAGGTGTTTTTGTCAAGAGTATTTTTAACTATTGTTTCCTTAGCAGTCACGAGTCGATTGTTAAAATTTGTAGAGTATTTTGTCTATTTTGACTACTCCCCTCCCTCCGCGTTGCTAAAGGGAGGGGATTCACAAGTAGTTCTCTTTCCTCTTGCAGGCACAGTCAAGTTGCCTCTAGACGCTCAATATGTTGACATATAGCCGCATATATTGCGCTTACTTTTTTGAGTTTTATGCTTTCAAACATCCATCACTCAGCTAGTTTAGTACGCTCCTCGCTCTGAAGAAAGCTGGCAGTGGTTTAGTCATACTGCCGTTAGAGCCAATCTAACCGTTGTTTCTTACTTACCGGGTTTTCGACCTACTAGAGCGAAGAATCACGTAGATTTTCGTTTTACTCGCTATCAACTATTGTACTAACTTTCTAGTTTCTTTTCAATCAAAGTCGCCGTAGAACAGCGAGGCTTTAAACCCATTTTTTTTGGTAAAGCCAAAAAGACGATCGCCGACGAGAAAAACGCGATCGCTCTTTGAATCTCACACTCATCAAGATCAAGCAGAGACGTTGCACCCAACGTCTCTACAGAGGTTTCGAGAATGCTATTTCTCTAAATTAATTGACTGAGAGCTAATATCCCCTTGACAAATTTCAATTAATTTGCTGATATTTTGCGGCGAAAGAGTGAGTTTGACATCAATTTGTTGCTGCTTGTCTCGCAACAAAATAATACGCTTTTCCCCAATCGAAGTCCCGACAATCAAAGGATCTTGGAGATCGATTGTCTGAAATTGGACAGTAGCTAATCCGATTCTGACAACCACTTGTTTTTGAGATTGAGGATAGATATAAAGTTTTTGGGTATCGGCGTCAAATTCTAGTTTTTCGGGGGTTAAGTTACGTTCCACATCCGAGTCTTGTTTATACCAAAAAACCGTAATCCCGCGAATTTGCGGTTTTTCAACAACGAACTTTTCATCAAACCTTTGCGGTTCCCAGTTAATATTGCTGACGTTAACATTTTCGCCAATTAAACGTTGGGCGAGAGTAACTTCTTTACCATCAAGAGAAGCCCACCACTCTTGAATAGTAGCAAGGTGATGGGGGTTATTGGGGTTAGTGCTATTGGTAGCCCAAGTAATTTTAGTCATCATGCGATCGCTCTCCACTCTAGACTATCGTTTCCAGGATAGGCTCTCGAAGCGGAAAATTGACCAACTGTTCTAGAATGGATCGAAGTAGAAATAATTTACATTTGTTTAAACTATGTCAGTCCTGGCGGCGATCGCAGTCCTGGCGCTTTTGATCGTAGTGCATGAATTGGGTCACTTTACGGCAGCGCGTTTACAAAACATTCACGTTAATCGTTTTTCCATAGGTTTCGGACCTGTATTAGTAAAATACCAAGGACCAGAAACCGAATATGCTATTAGAGCCTTTCCTTTAGGGGGATACGTCGCATTTCCTGACGACGATCCTGATAGCGACATTCCACCAGACGACCCCAATTTATTGCGTAACCGTCCCATTTTAGATCGGGCGATTGTCATTAGCGCTGGGGTAATTGCTAACTTAATTTTTGCTTACTTTCTTTTAGTCGGTCAAGCTGTCACCGTTGGTTTTCCCGATTATACTTTTGAGCCGGGAGTTTTAGTTCCCCAAGTAATTGCAGAACAAGCTTCCCCAGCCCAAGAAGCGGGAATCAAATCTGGAGACGTGGTTTTAGCCGTAGACTCCCAAGAATTAGCCGCATCAAGAGATGCAGTAAAAATCTTGATGGAGGAAATTCAACAATCTCCCAACCAACCTTTGCAACTTAAAGTTAAGCGAGGTGAAGAAACTTTAAATCTGACGGTGACACCAAAACCAGATGAAAGCGGTCAAGGTAAAATTGGCGTGATGCTCGCCCCGAATGGTCAATTAGTCCGCAATCGCCCCGATAACATTATTGCTGCTTTTGCGGATAGCGCCCAAGAGTACCAAAGAATTACGCTGCTTACCTTCCAAGGTTTCGGACAACTAATTAGTAATTTCTCGGAAACCGCCTCGCAAGTCGCAGGTCCAGTAAAAATCGTTGAAATTGGTGCAACGGTTGCTCGTTCTAATCTCGCAGGTTTGTTTCAATTTGCAGCTTTGATTAGTATTAACCTGGCGATTATTAATATTTTGCCCCTTCCTGCCTTAGATGGAGGTCAATTGGCTTTTTTACTCATCGAAGGAGTGCGCGGTAAACCTTTACCCACAAAAATTCAAGATGGAATTATGCAAACTGGGTTAATGTTACTGCTTGGTTTGGGTATTTTCCTAATCGTGCGCGATACTGCTAATTTGCAAGTGTTTCAGGAATTATTTCAGTAAACAACCTCGCCCATTAGGGTCGAGGCTTTTAGTAGCCCTGGAATTATTGAGCAAGCCAATAACTCCGAACCTCCAGGCTGGTTTACAGAACAGCCCCAAATAGCAATTACTCTAGAAGCATTCAAATCAGCGTCCCCGTGGTGCTGACATTGAGAATTAGGACACCGGAAAGACTTACCACCACGAATACCCAGATGCAGGCATTTATGGCAGGTCTGGGAGGTGTAGGCAGGAGGAATTGCGATAATCTCCACGCCCTCTTTGATTCCTTTGTATTCTAGGAAACTCCGCAATTGATAAAAAGCCCAGGAGTTTGATCGTCTTCTCTCGGTCTTATTTCTGGGCTTTTTGTTTGTTCGTTCGCGAATTCCCGTTAAATCCTCAATCGCCACCAACTTTTGCAGTTGTTTAGCTTCAGTAATAATTGCCTTGCTGATATTGTGGTTAAGCCATGCCTGAAATCTTTTCTCCCGTCCCGATAGCCGTTTCAAAACCTGCCGACATCTTCGGCGGGTTGACCTTGTGCCTTGGGACGCTTTCTTTTGGAGTGAAGTTCGTACACGGCTGAATTTATCTCTTTTGTGTTGAATACTTTTTCCTGACCAAGATTGTCCGCTACTGGTTACAGCAATCTCCCTCCTTCCGAAATCCACTCCGATTGCACTATCAGATTTTGTCGGTTCTGGTACATTATCTTTGAGTTGGATATGGACATACCAATTCCCATCTCGATGCAAGCACACTTGAGCAGAAGTAGGATTTTTCCCTTTGAG
>NZ_JAAHBQ010000005.1 GCF_020144665.1 Oscillatoria salina IIICB1
GTATGATTGCTTATTTACTACAAGCGGGCTTTTTTCGCCCGGTTGTTTCTATATTAAACACAATGTTGTGTTTTGTAAAGTGTTTTCAGAAACTTTTTTACCAAGATTGTTATCCGGGGGGCCACTGCATTTGGCGATCGCCTAAAATATGACAGTGTAGATGATCTACTGTTTGACCGCCATCAGGACCGTTGTTAATTACCAAGCGATAGCCGTTAGTCAATCCGGCATCTTCTGCCACCTTTTTTGCTGTCAGTAATAAGTGACCCAAAAGTTCTCGATCCTCGTCAGTAGCTTCCTCTAACTGAGAAATTGGTTTTTTGGGAATCACCAAAATATGAGTCGGCGCTTGGGGAGCAATGTCTTTAAACGCAAGGGCTAAGTCATCCTCATAGACAATATCGGCGGGAATTTCCCGACGGATGATTTTGCCAAAGATAGTATCGCTCATAACGAATGAGAAGTTAATTATCTAGTTGATGTTGCAATTGTATGCAATTCTAAACCTAGAAACCTAAGAGTCAAACAAGCTAGGAAGTAACAGTTGCGAGAGTTTACTATATTGGCTAACAGTTTTCAGGGTAATTAATATGCTTGCAAGGGTTTGGAGTGCATCTATTGTCGGCATTAATGCTGTTCAAGTGGGAGTGGAAGTAGATGTCTCTGGGGGACTGCCGAAAACGACTGTGGTTGGTTTACCCGATACCGCAGTACAAGAATCTCGCGAAAGGGTTAAGGCGGCTTTGAAAAATTCTGGTTTTGCCTTCCCTCTGCGGAATATTATCATTAATTTAACTCCGGCGGATTTGCGCAAGGAAGGTCCCAGCTTTGATTTGCCGATCGCTGTGGGTATTTTAGCGGCTTCGGAACAAGCAGATGCTCAGTTATTGGGAGATTATCTATTTTTGGGAGAGGTTTCCCTGGATGGAAGTTTGCGCGCGATCGCTGGTGTCTTACCCATTGCGGCTGCGGCTCAACGCTTTGGTATTGTTGGGTTAGTCGTTCCCGCTAGTAATGCCAAAGAAGCAGCCGTTGTTGATAACATTTCTGTCTATGGTTTTCAACATCTATCTGAAGTAGTAGATTTTCTCGATCGCCCAGAAAATTTTTCACCAATCAGATTAGATGCAAAAGCAGAATTAGAGAAATCTCCTCTTAATGTACCCGATCTCAAAGATGTGAAAGGACAAGCACACGCCCGTCGCGCTTTGGAAATTGCTGCGGCTGGAGGACACAATTTAATCTTTGTCGGACCTCCGGGTAGCGGCAAAACTATGTTAGCTCAACGTTTACCAGGAATTTTACCACCTTTGAATTTTTCAGAATCTTTAGAAGTTTCTCAAATTCATTCAGTTGCCGGTTATTTAAAGGATAAAGGTACGCTGATCAAAGAACGACCTTTTCGCAGTCCTCATCATTCTGCATCGGGTCCCGCTTTGGTTGGTGGTGGTAGTATTCCTCAGCCTGGAGAAATTTCTTTAGCTCATCGAGGGGTATTATTTTTAGATGAATTAACTGAGTTTAAACGCAGTGTTTTAGAATTCTTGCGCCAACCTTTAGAAGATGGTTTTGTCAGCATTTCTCGTACTCGTCAATCAGTAGTTTTCCCCGCTCAATTTACTTTAGTTGCCAGTACCAATCCTTGTCCTTGTGGTTACTATGGCGACCCCATTCAAGCTTGTACTTGTTCGCCTCGCCAAAGAGAACAATATTGGGCAAAACTTTCTGGTCCTTTGATGGATCGGATTGATTTACAAGTAGCAGTTAATCGTCTCAAGCCGGAAGAGATGATTAAACAAAGTACCGGAGAAGAGTCCCAACCAATTCGAGAGCGAGTAAGTCAAGCAAGAGCCAAAGCTTACCAACGCTTTCAAAATGAAAAGAATCTAGTTTGTAATGCTCAAATGAGAACTAAACATTTGCGGCATTTCTGTCAATTAAATGAAGCTTCGAGTAAGTTGTTAGAAAATGCAATTCGTCGCTTAGGACTTTCCGCAAGAGCAATGGATCGCATTTTGAAAGTATCCCGCACAATTGCCGATCTCGCTGGTGATGAAAATTTGCAAACTAATCATGTCGCTGAGGCAATTCAATATCGGACAATTGATAGAATGCAGTAGAGGTTAAGTAAAAAAACTATGAAAATTATCAATGGCAATGGAAGCAACAAATTTTCCCCAGAAGGTTGGGATAGCGTTCAGTCTGTAGCTGCCAGTTTTGGCTTGTCTGGATGGGAACTTTTAGATAAGTTACAATCTCAGCAATTAACATTGATAGAGTTAGAGGAATTAGAAGATTTGTTAGATACTATTGCTGGACTTGAAGGGCTTTTATCAGCGAAGGAAGAGGGTACAATTACTTGGGAAAAAGTAAAAAATGAATTAAATCGTTAATTGACTGTGTATACTGTAGAGTTAACTAAAAATTAATTAATCTATCGACCGATCGCTTCTATAAATTTAATTCATTGTTGCCATAAAATAAGAGTAAACTTGGGATTTAACCAAGAATTTGTGGCATCAGAGACTTTCTGTTACCAGAAGCGGTACAATATGACGGTTGTATTCTCCGACACCAGCCGTGATTGAACGTTATACTTTGCCCGAAATGGGCGATTTTTGGACTGATAACTATAAATTCAAAACTTGGTTACAAGTAGAAATCGCTGTTTGTGAAGCCCAAGCGGAATTAGGCTATATTCCTAGTGAGGCGGTTGAGGAAATTAAAGCGAAGGCTAATTTTGACCCGCAAAGGATTTTAGAAATTGAGGCGGAAGTTCGCCATGATGTAATCGCTTTCTTGACAAATGTCAATGAGTATGTAGGCGAATCCGGTAGATATATTCACTTGGGATTGACAAGTTCTGATGTGCTGGATACAGCTTTAGCACTGCAATTGGTGGCTAGTTTAGATATTATCTTGTCGAAGGTAGAAGAGTTGTCTCAGGCGATACGTTACCAAGCGCAACAGCATCGTTATACAGTAATGGTTGGGCGATCGCATGGAATTCATGCTGAACCAATTACGTTTGGGTTTAAGTTAGCGGGTTGGTTAGCAGAAGTTTTGCGTCATCGGGAACGTTTAATTAATCTCCGTCGCCAAATTGCAGTTGGTAAAATATCTGGTGCGGTGGGAACTTATGCTAATGTTGACCCGAAGGTAGAAGCCTTAGCTTGTGAAAAATTGGGGTTACAACCAGATACAGCTTCGACACAAGTAATTTCGCGCGATCGCCATGCCGAATATGTCCAACAATTAGCACTTTTAGCTGCTTCAATTGAGCGTTTTGCTGTAGAAATTCGTAACCTACAACGCACTGATGTTTTAGAAGTAGAAGAATACTTTTCTAAGAAGCAAAAAGGTTCTTCGGCTATGCCTCATAAACGTAACCCAATTCGTTCGGAAAGGTTAACAGGTATGGCAAGAATTATTCGTGGCAATGCTGTTGCTGCTTTAGAAAATGTTGCCCTTTGGCACGAAAGAGATATTTCTCATAGTTCTGTCGAAAGAGTTATTTTTCCTGACTCTTGCATTTTAACACATTTTATGCTTCAGGAAAGTATTAATTTAGTGAAAAATTTATTAGTTTATCCAGAAAACATGAAGCGGAATATGAATGTTTACGGCGGCGTTATTTTTAGTCAGAGAGTGCTACTTTCCTTAGTAGAAAAAGGCATGACTAGAGAAGATGCTTATCGTCTTGTTCAAGGTTGCGCCCACGAAGCTTGGAATCAAGCAGATGGAGATTTTCATCAATTGATTAGTAAAAATGAGACTGTTAATAAATATCTCTCTTCTGAAGAGATAAAAGCTTGTTTCGATCCCCAACATCATTTGGAAAATTTAGATGAAATTTATCAACGTTTGGGTATCTAAAAAAGAACAATTTTAGCCGGATAAGTTAATTTCTATGCGACTACTAAAACCTCGACCTCCTTACCAACCTCTCCTCCTACGTTTAGGACATGGACTAACCAGTTTTTTTGTCATTGCAGCTATTTTAACTGCTTTTTGGACTTACAATACTTATGACGGACGATGGGGAAGAATTCCGTTACCTAAGTGGAATGCTATTGAGGGAATTCATGGCACATTTGGCTTATTTTCGTTGCTGATATTTCCTTTATTTTTTCTGTATGCAGTGCATCGGGGACATAAGCGGCTGATTCAAGCCAATTCGCTGAAGAAACTAACCCAAGTTGGTAAACCTGTTTGGTGGTATACCCTGCATCGGCTGACTAATACACTCACAATTTTGGCGCTGACTTTTGCCTTATTTAGTGGTAAAATGATGGATGAAACTTGGTTGCCCAAAGGTGAGCTAGATCGTGGTTGGTATTATGCACATCTTATTTCCTGGGTAGTGCTAGTAATTTGTATTAGTCTCCACGTTTTGATGGGTGCGAAAGTGGGAGGTACTCCCCTGTTAATGTCGATGTTTCATTGGCGTTTTCGTGCTAAAGATAGCCCGGTTTTATGGCGAGAAAATATCCGGAGAATGTTAGGAAGGTCGAGAATTTCCTCTAGTTTAGTGCAAGAGTGGTCGCAATTATCTTTTCCCCTGAAAGTGTTAGAAGTTATTGTTTTTGTTAGCTTGGTAGGGGCGTTTATCTTGCCACTTTTTAAGGGGTAAATGAGCGTGGATGACTGGAAATTAATCGCTGGGGAATTATGAATAATTAGTCAAAATTTCATTATTCATAATTCCTTTTGCTTAAATTGATGAAGTCTCTACTCTTGATTTTCCGGTAGTTGTTCTTGTTCTTTGTTATGCTGTTCGATAGTATCTTTTGCGTCATTAGCTTTGTCAATATGCTGTTGTCCTGGTAAAGTGGTATCTTCGGGTTCGCTTTGGGAGGAACAACTAGCGACAAACAGGAGTAAACTAAGAGATGCGATCGCGATCGCACACTTCGATTTAAACATCTATCTCACCTCGTCTCTATCGTGATATATTCATTTTAGTCTGGCGGGAGGATTCGGTGACGCGATCGCGCTTACTAAATTAAGTTTGATTAAGAAAAAATCTCTGGAAAACCTAGTTATTAATTTACTTCATAAAAGCGGCGATCGCCAAACATCCCCAACCAATCAGAAACGCGACACCACCAAAAGGTGTAACGGCTCCTAACCAGCGTACACCACTTAAGGAAAGTGCATATAAACTTCCCGAAAAGATCGCGATTCCCGCAATAAAAGCATAACCTGCAACGGAGAGATAGGTTTGAGATAATTCAGCGCGACTGAGCAACAATGCTACTAAAATCAGTGCTAAAGCATGATACATTTGATATTTAGCACCAGTCTCAAAGATTTCCAAAGCGCGATCGCTAATTCTATCTTTGAGTGCGTGAGTTGCAAATGCACCACCAGCAACGGATACACCTGCAAGAATTGCTGCGATCGCTAAAAAAATTCTACTCATAATCATCTTTGCTACCTACATCAAAAACTTATAAGAAATCTTACCTGATTCGCTTACTTCAAAATCAGCATCAAATTCTTTTGCTTTGCTATCTAAATATTCTTTAGCTACAGCAGCAGATAGATTTGCTTTTCTTGCTAAATCCATAACTGTAATTTTACCATGATTTTCTGCTAACAAACAATCAAAAATAGTTTGGATAAATTCATGAGTTTGTTGTTGCTTTTCGCGAGGTAAACTCCAAATTAACCATCCTCCAGCAGTTGCTTTTAGTTTATTAGCTAATAATGATGAGGTAATTCTAGCTAGTTTTTGAAAGTTACTCTACCTTATGAAGGTATGAAGATAACGGATATTTACTATAATAAAAAAGACAGTTTATCTCATATTTGCTTAATTGCTATGCAACTAACATACTTAGACAGTAATTCCTGGTTAATTGAAATAGCTGGAAAAAGAATCCTTATCGATCCTTGGTTAGTGGATAATTTAGTTTTTGGCAATCAAACTTGGTTATTTAAAGGAGAAAAGCTTACTCAGCGTGAAATTCCGCAAAATATAGACCTAATTTTACTATCTCAAGGTTTGGAAGACCATGCTCATCCACCAACATTAAAAAAATTAGACCATAATCTTCCTGTGGTTGGTTCTCCAAATGCAGCGAAAGTTACTAAAAATTTAGGATATTCTCAAGTAACAGCCTTAAAACATGGAGAAAGTTTTAACTTAGCAAATACAGTAGAAATCAAAGCGGTTCCTGGTTCTCCTATTGGTCCCACTTTAATCGAAAATGGTTACTTGATTAAAGATTTGGCAACGAAGCAAACGATTTACTACGAACCTCATGGCGAACATTCTCCAAGTATAAAAGAAGTTGCGCCTGTGGATGTAGTAATTACACCGATCGCTAATTTATCTCTTCCTTTAATTGGACCAATTATCAAAGGACAAAAAACTGCTTTAGAAATTTGTCAATGGCTACAACCACAAGTAATTTTGCCGACTGCGGCTGGTGGAGATGTGAAGTTTGAAGGTTTATTACTTGGTTTGCTGCGGACTGAAGGAAGTGCGGCAGAATTTAGGGAAATGCTAGCTCAAAATAACTTGAATACGCGAGTTATTGACCCGAAACCAGGAGAAACTTTGGCTTTGGAATTAGTTAATTGATGTAATTTTACGGTACACCTAAAATCAAGTTGTCAGTCTACAAGGAAAATCCTATGTCCGAGACTGTTCCGGCTCAATATAATCTTAAACTGCCGCCAACTCAAAAAGAACTTCCTTGCGATGATGGTATACCAATGGAAACAGCCCGTCACAAAGCGCAAATGGATCTGCTGATGGAAACTTTATCAACTTGGCTGGATGCTAGGGATGATGGGTTTGTGGGTGGGAATATGTTTATTTACTTTAGTCTTGCCCAAGTGCGAAATCAAGACTTTCGCGGTCCAGATTTTTTTGCTGTTTTGGATGTACCGAAAGGTGAACGTCTGAGTTGGGTGGTTTGGGAGGAAGGTAAAGCCCCCGATGTGGTGATTGAACTAATTTCGGAAACGACGAAAGAACGAGATAAAAATGAGAAAAAACGGATTTACCAAAATCAGATGCGAGTTCCTGAGTATTTCTGGTACGATCCGTTTAATCCTGATGATTGGGCGGGATTTGCGCTCCAAAACCGCGTTTATCGACCGATCGCCCCAAATCATCAAAATCAACTGATTAGTGAGTCTCTCGGCTTAGTTTTGCTGCGCTGGGAGGGCAGATATCACGGGATTGAGGCGACTTGGCTGCGTTGGGCGACTTTAGAGGGAGAATTGTTGTTAACTGATGGGGAAATGCGCGATCGCGAACGGTCTGCTAAAGAACTTGCCGAACAACGCGCTGCACAACTGGAATCTCAACTACAACAAGTTGTCCGCAACTTACGCCAACAAGGAATGACTGTTACTCAAATAGCCAGTATCACGGGATTATCAGATACCCAAATCGAAGCAATCAACCCCTAATCACCTTTTCGCGCCACCAAAAAAACGGTAGAGAATCCAATCTTCTCTACCATTTTTTTGCTATTTTGTCAAGAGTTAATTATTCAGCTTTAGTTAAAATTGGTTGCTTATCAGAGGGACGAACCACAACCTTACCTTCCTCATCGATATCAACTTTCGCCGTATCGCCTTCGCCAACGCGACCGGAAAGAATTTCCTCAGCTAGCACATCCTCCAACAAGCGCATAATCGCACGACGTAACGGACGAGCGCCGTAGCTAGGGTTGTAACCTTCTTCGACCAAGCGTTCTTTGAACTTCTCGGTAACTTCCAAGATAATATCTTGTTCAGTTAGTCGCTTGAAGACTTCGCGGAGCATGATTTCGGCAATTTCCTTGACCTCTTCTTTGCTCAACTGACGGAAGACAATAATCTCATCGAGACGGTTGAGGAACTCTGGACGGAAGTAATTCTTCAGTTCTTCATTGACCAAAGAGCGAATGCGGTTGTATTGTGATTCGGTACGGTCTTCGCTGAACTCGAAACCAAGTCCACCGCCACCTTTTTCAATTACCTTAGAACCAATGTTCGAGGTCATAATCAACAAGGTATTCTTGAAGTCTACCGTGCGACCTTTAGCATCAGTCAAGCGACCATCTTCTAAGATTTGTAGCAGCATATTAAATACATCCGGGTGTGCTTTTTCGATTTCGTCGAATAGCACCACGGTGTAGGGACGACGACGCACTGCTTCAGTTAGTTGACCGCCTTCGTTGTAACCTACATATCCCGGAGGCGAACCAATCAACTTAGAAACAGTATGACGTTCCATGTATTCGGACATATCCAAGCGAATCATCGCTTCTTCCGAACCAAAGAAATAAGCTGCTAAAGCTTTAGTCAACTCAGTTTTACCAACACCAGTGGGACCGGAGAAGATAAAACTAGCAATTGGGCGGTTGGGATTCTTCAAACCAACACGGGCGCGACGAATAGCACGAGAAACAGCCTTAACCGCATCTTCTTGACCGATGAGACGTTGGTGCAAAGTATCTTCCATGTGCAACAACTTCTCAGATTCGGATTCAGTAAGCTTATTCACTGGTACGCCAGTCCAAGAAGCGACAATGTGAGCGATTTCCTCAGCATCAACCGAAGGACCTTCTTCATCATTGTCAGATTCAGTTTTCTTCGCATTAGCGATCGCCCGAATCTCCGCCTTAATTTCCATTTCGCGATCGCGTAATTCTCCCGCCCGGTCAAAGTCTTGCGATCGCACCGCATCGTCTTTTTCCTTCAACACCTGACGCAGTTCTTTATCAAGTTCTTTGGCTGCGGGAGGCAATTGGGAATTAATCAAACGTACCCGCGAACCCGCCTCATCAATCAAATCAATCGCCTTATCCGGCAAATAGCGGTCAGAAATATAGCGATCGGACAATTTCGCCGCCGCTTCCAGGGCTTCATCTAAAATTTTCAGTTTGTGGTGTTGCTCGTAACGTTCGCGCAAACCGTATAAAATTTCAATTGTCTCATCTACCGAAGGTTCGCCCACCATTACAGGTTGAAAACGACGTTCGAGGGCAGCATCTCGTTCAATGTGCTTGCGATACTCATCAAGAGTAGTTGCGCCGATACATTGCAGTTCACCTCTTGCCAAAGCCGGCTTCAAGATATTCGCCGCATCGATCGCCCCTTCAGCCGCACCAGCACCGATCAAAGTATGAACCTCATCAATCACCAGAATCACATTTCCAGCTTGACGAATTTCGTCCATAATCTTCTTCAGGCGTTCCTCAAACTCACCCCGATACTTCGTACCAGCGACAAGCAAACCGATATCGAGAGTAACCACCCGTTTTTCTTCAAGGATATCAGGAACATCATTATTCGCGATACGCTGCGCCAAACCTTCAGCGATCGCCGTTTTTCCGACCCCTGGTTCCCCAATCAAAACCGGATTATTCTTCGTCCGCCGACCAAGAATTTGAATTACCCTTTCAATCTCCTTAATTCTGCCTACCACCGGATCGAGCTTGCCTTCGGCTGCCATTTGAGTTAAATTAGCACCAAACTCATCCAAAGTCGGCGTTTTCGTGCGACCTTGATTCGGTCCGACTGCCACTTCCGCCGTTTCGCCCAACATCCGGATCACCTGCGTGCGAACCTTCGAGAGATCCACACCCAAATTTTCCAAGACTCTAGCTGCCACACCCTCACCTTCTCTGATCAAACCGAGAAGTAAGTGTTCGGTACCGATATAATTGTGTCCTAACTGTCGAGCTTCTTCTAAAGATAATTCAAGAACGCGCTTCGCTCTAGGAGTGAAAGGAATTTCCACTGCCACAAAACCCGAACCGCGACCGATAATTTTTTCTACTTCTATGCGAGCATCTTTAAGATTGACACCCATAGATTTCAAGACTTTAGCTGCAACACCCGTTCCTTCTCCGATTAAACCGAGAAGAATTTGTTCAGTGCCGACAAAGTTGTGTCCCAGGCGACGTGCCTCCTCCTGAGCCAGCATAATTACTTTAATTGCTTTTTCTGTGAAGCGTTCAAACATGGTCTATTTCCATAACCTGCTGCGTGCCCGTGTAAGCTGATTTTAGCACAGGGTTCTAGGGAGACTGTTGTTTTTTAGACAGTCACCAGACAATATTTATGACGTAAATCCCGATCCTGATGGTGAGGATTGGCGATCGCGATAATTTTGTTAACCTTTGTCTGCCCTATTTTTTCAAGCCTGATAATGCCAGTTATTGCTTTTCAAGTAATCCTCTATTTCTTGCTGCCATTGAGCTAACTCCACGGCAAATTCTGGGTAAGCCAAACCACCCCGCCAAAGAATCAAAGCATCTTCATTGGTACTTTGGTAGTAACCTCGTCTTCGTCCTGCTTCTCGAAAGCCAAACTTTTTGTATAAAGACAAAGCCACAGTATTACTAGCTTTCACTTCCAAAGTCGCACGTTCGAGACCTCGTTTAACCGCATCTGCTAGCAAGGCACGCAGCAGCATTTTCCCGAAACCTTGACCTTGATAATCTGGATGAACTGCCAAGATTGTCAGATGTGCTTCCTCCAGAATTTGCCAGTAACAACCAATGCCGACAATTTGTTCGCCTTGGTCGTGAGTTGCTTGGGCGATCGCGGGTATGGAAATAACCAACAACTCACTATTAGGACTTGCTAATTCACGCTCATAACCAGCTAATGTCCACAATCCACCTAAACATAATTTGTCCAGTTCGACAACCGCAGGCAATCTTTCTGGTGTTAAATGTAATAATTTTAGTTTTGCTAAAGTCACAGCACTCAATTGTACACTGAAACATGGGCGTGTTTGCGCTTTGTTTGTCCTTGGTCATCGGTCCTTAACCAGCTTAACCTACCGACTAACGACAAATGACTGAAGACAAATGACTAAAATTAAGAATTTGACCATGTTATCGACGGAAAAGAAAGTACCAAATTCAGCGATCGAGTATCTACCGCCGACAGGTGAAACTTCACCTAACCAGCAACTGCTACCTTTAACAGCCAAAGTCAATGAGAACGACTGTCTTGAAATTGGCGGTTGCGACGTAACTAGATTAGTGCAACAGTTTGGTTCTCCTCTTTACATTTTGGATGAGGAGACTTTGCGGGCGGCTTGCAGGCAATATCGAGATAATCTCACCAAGTATTACCCAGGGGAAACGTTAGCCATTTATGCTTCTAAAGCCTGGAACTGTCTGGCTGTCAATGCGATCGTCCAAAGTGAAGGCTTAGGTTTGGATGTAGTCTCTGGTGGCGAACTATATACGGCACTTCAAGCCAACGTCAACCCCGAAAAAATTTATTTTCACGGCAATAATAAGTCTGTTGATGAGTTAGAACTAGCGATTGACTGTGGATGCACGATTGTAGTCGATAATTGGCTAGAATTAACGCTACTGCGGGATTTAATTAGCGATCGCGCCAATGAACCAGTGCAAGTAATGCTCAGGTTAACGCCGGGGATCGAATGTCATACCCATGAGTATATTCGCACGGGTCACTTAGACAGTAAATTTGGCTTCGATCCCAATCAAATCGATCGAGTTTTTGCTTTTGTTAAGGCTCAGCCCAATCTCAACTGTATTGGGCTTCACGCTCATATTGGCTCGCAAATTTTTGAGCGTCAACCCCATCAAGACTTAGCTGCGGTATTAGTTAAGTGGCTCAAACAAGCTAATGAAATGGGTTTGTCAGTCAAAGAATTAAACGTCGGTGGTGGTTTAGGAATTCGTTACACCGAAACTGACGATCCCCCCAGTATTGAAGAATGGGTAAAAGCAGTTTCTCAAGCCACAGTCACAGCTTGTAAAAGCGAAAATGTACCCTTACCCAAACTAATTTGCGAACCAGGGCGATCGCTAATTGGGACAGCTTGCATCACTGCTTACACGATCGGTAGCCGCAAACAAGTTCCCGAAATTCGGACTTATATTGCTGTAGATGGGGGAATGTCCGACAATCCCCGTCCCATTACCTATCAATCAGTTTATCGAGCCGCGATCGCCAACCGTATGTTAGCTCCGGCACAAGAAACGGTAACAATTGCGGGAAAGCACTGTGAATCTGGCGATATCGTCCTTAAAGATGCTCAATTACCCGTTACCAAACCAGGAGATATTCTCGTAGTCATGGGGACAGGAGCATATAACTATAGCATGGCATCTAACTACAATCGCTTGCCCCGCCCGGCAGCAGTTGTCGTCTGTAATGGAGAAGCTAACCTGATTTTACGGCGCGAAACCTACGCCGACCTCATCAAACAAGACCGCTTGCCAGAAAGATTACTTCAACAAAATCAAAGTGACTTAGACCGTTAAAATCTAGCCAGAGGGCAGTTTTTTTGACCTCAAAAAACTTGCCCCCGCCTTCATGGGAACCAAAACCAGAAGTTCGTTAATCGCAGACAGTGTTTTTCGGAGAGATTTTCCCAATCAATCTTGAAGCCAGATCGAGCTTTCCGCACTTGGGCTATTCACAAATTATTGAAAAACGCTATACAGTTACACTGAACAATGCTTGGAGGAAAATCGATTTGAGGATTTGCCAAGCCAGGAACGGCGGATCGTTCAAAACTTCGTCCGGTAGTTCATCTGTTGTGCCAAGCCAATTTATCGATTCAGGAAAATTACCAAGCAGCAAATATTAGCACATTAAGCTAAAACATGGAGAACTAATTTTCATGCCTCCGTCGGGTTCCACCCCAAACCTAGGCTGGATTCAGTCTTGGCTACTATACGCCCTTGATATTGGATTGGTTCTAGCCCTTACCTATTTAGTGCTTCTCATTATTGGGGAGCGCCGGACGCTTTGGATGGTTCGAGGGCTAATTATTTTGATGTTAGCGGCGGTGGTAAGTAACCGAATCGGATTGATCCTGTTAAGCTTTGTATTGGAAAAGCTGGTAGTTGGTTCGGCGGTGGCAATGGCGGTAATTTTCCAGTCGGATTTTCGCCGCTTCCTCGAACAACTCGGACGTGGTGAAATTAAGCAGTTGTTTCAGCCGTCGCTCCGCTCGATCCCCAGACCTGATAGTGTAATTGATGAAATTGTCGATGCGGTGAAAGAATTGTCCCAAAATCGTACTGGTGCGCTGATTGTAATTGAAACTAGTGGTCCTTTAGACGAACGAGATGTTTCTGTACCAGGGGTTATACTTGATGCGGAAATTTCTAAAGAACTGCTACAAACAATTTTTCAAACTTCTACACTTTTACATGATGGTGCTGTAGTGGTGCGTGGTTCTCGAATTTTTGCTGCTGGAGTGATTTTGCCTCTTTCGGAGCGCACTGCATCCAGACAGTTAGGAACTCGCCACCGCGCTGCAATGGGAATTACGGAACGAGTGGAAAATTGTTTGTGTATCGTTGTATCAGAAGAAACGGGTTCAATTTCTCTTGCGGAGAAAAGAAACCTGAATCGACCTTTAACGAGCTCTAAACTAAAAGAGCTATTAGAGGAAAGATTCTCTCCTTCTGTTGAGCGTGAGGCTGTAGCACCTGGTTTGAGTCGTTTGAGTCGTCAAATTGGCTCTCAGGGACAGATACTGCTCAAACGTTTCTTTCGTCTTCCGTCATCGACCTCTGAAGAAAAGAAATGACTGCCAAGCAAAGTTTATTATCAAAGTTACCGCCAGATCTCGACCGTCACCGCTTGCCTAAGCACGTAGCGGTGATTATGGATGGAAATGGTCGCTGGGCTAATCGCCAGGGACTAGCTAGAATTATGGGTCATGGGCAAGGAGCGGATTCGCTGAAGGATTTGCTGCGCTGTTGCCAAGATTGGGGCATTCCGGCTCTGACAGCTTATGCTTTTTCTACAGAAAATTGGCAACGCCCTCTGGAGGAAGTTGAGTTTTTGATGACTTTGATTGAAAGAGTTTTGCGGCGAGAGTTAGCCCAAATGCAGGAAGAAAATGTGAAAATTCGCTTTGTTGGCGATCTAAGTCAATTGCCACTCTCACTGCAAGAGGAAATTGAACGCTCGATGCGCGAAACTCAAGATAATCGGGGCGTTCAATTTACTGTGGCGACTAATTATGGTGGGCGACAGGAAATTTTACAAGCTTGTCGGGCGATCGCTGCTCAGGTTAAGCAAGGTAAAATTGATGTTGATGGCATCGATGAGCAGTTGTTTGAAAAGCAGCTTTATACTGCGGGAATTCCTCATCCGGATCTTTTAATTCGTACTAGTGGTGAAATGCGTATTTCTAATTTCTTGCTTTGGCAAATGGCTTATGCGGAAATTTACGTGACTAATACTACTTGGCCTGATTTTACCAGAGAGGATTTTCATCAAGCTTTAATTGCTTATCAACAGCGCGATCGCCGTTTCGGTAAAATCTAATTCTTTAAGGTCCGCTAAATACTGCTGCTTCAATATCTTCTCTACTTAGAGAGTATTTGAAGGAGCGGGTAAGATCTTCATTCCTACTGTCGATGTTAAAATAACGGACGGTTAGTTCTTCGATTTCTAAGCAAATTTCTGCTTGCCATTCTGGTTTTTCTATCCACCAACAGTGAACTTGTTTTGGGTCTTGTTCGCATCCTTGTTGGATTAGCCACTGTTCGATTTCGGGTAAAGGATGATTGTATAAGGGGGTATCGCTATTTGGTAAAGACATATTTCTATCTAGTAACAAATTCCGCTCGTTGACTATGATTAAAAATTAGCGAATGTACTACAATATTAAACCATTTCGCTAGTGATAATTTAACTATAAATTTGCGAGCAGTCAAAGTTATTGGTGATGGGTTTGGGGTTGTTAAATTTATCTTTTTTTCTATTGACAAATGGCAGATATTGTGGTGTAAATAAGCTTACTTGATTGTGAATTAAGTTACGGTTAGTAGAGTGAGGAATTCTCAATGCAGCTTCTCCTCGAGTCAAGCCGATCGCGATTACTAATAATAAGCAAGCGATAAAAGTTAGCCCCAGAATAAATAAAGCAAAAATTTCGCCTTCGGATAAAGGGCGATCGCTATTATCGAGATAAGCTGAGTTAGATAGATGGCGATCGCGTGCATCAGGATCTCGATTTAAGTCTTGAGGTGGTTGAATTACTTGAAAGCGAGAATAACCGATTTTAAGATCGTAAAGCGATCGCCGTTCGGGATTGCTTAAAGTAGCGTAAGCTTCATTTAGTTGTTGGAATTTCGCTGTTGCTAAATCCGTGGGTAAGTCGGTAGTATCGGGGTGATAGCGTTTGCTCAATTCGCGATAAGAGCGGCGAATTTCAATTGCGGATGCAGAAGGATGTAACCCCAAAAGAGCATAGTAACTGTTAGCCAGCTTGGTATGAGCTGGTATCTTCCGACTTGTTGACTGTTCGGTGGCTCTATCTGTCGTCACGCTCTGTATTCTACTATGTATTTGCTTATTTTACCTTTTTTTTCCTCAATTTTGATATTTAAATTAGTAAATAATTTTACACTCATTTGCTTAACTTGAAGCGAAAATCTGCTTCAGGGCGATAATAATTAGTTACGCCCCAAAGGGCTGATAATAGTATCCAGCTTAAAGTATTTACTCGCAGATCGAAGATACTGACATCGAGTAAATTAAACAAAATACAGCTACTAAAAGCTACTAAATAAGAGAAAATAATTAACTTGTCGGAAAATTCTTCTTTCTCCAATGTTTTTAAGGAGGTTTGCGGGATATCCGAGAAACCGGATCTCGCCTTTAGATCTTTTTCCGTTACTACAGACCAATTTTGCCAGAAAATTATTGCTTGAGCCAGGATCCAAGCAACGATCGCCGATAAAAAAAATGTTGTGGGAATACCCGTTTCTGCGGCTAACATCAACCACAAATTGTGAGGATGACCGAGCCAAACATCCATTTCTTGTTCGTAAAGTAAGGTAAAATTACGCAAGCCCCAACCCAGCCAAGGACGAGATTTGCTCATTTTGATCGTAAATTGCCATTGAGTAGCACGTAAAGTCTCGATTGGGCGATCGCTAAACATTCGATCGGAAAGCCGCAGCCAAAAGTAAGCAGGAACAACTTTACGCAGCGCTCCCTGTCCCCATTTTGGTCCAAAAGATGCCCAAGCGATCGCTCCTGCTGCCGTTGCTACCCCTAACACTAACAAATACCAACCGAGATCGAGCGCAAAAGCTACCCCAATCAAGATTGTGATTCCCCAAGCACTACGGGAGCTGGTTAATAATAGCGCGATCGCGTCGGCAAGCAAAGTTATACTTAAAAATAACCACAACCAGCCTGTTTTTTTCTGCGGATCGTGTCGCCAACTTTGCCAAACATCGAGCCACAAACCAATTCCCAAACTAAGGATAATTAACTCATAAACTGCCAAAATATTTGCATACATAAACACCGAAGCCATTCTTCCCGAAGGATTTCCTTCTGGTGCTAAAATCCAACCCAAAATGGGTAATAATAATTCTCCACCACTCCAACCTAAATATAACTGTCCTAAACCAAGAATTGCGACAATTAACGAAGGAGAAACTAACAGCCAAGCAATTCTTCGCAACTGATTCGTCGTGCAAATCATCTTACTCATGGCGGCAAAAATCACCATAAACGGTAAGAAATTTGCCAAGCCTAAAAAAGCTTCACTAGGTCGAGCGGCAAAACTACAACTAATAATTAACCAAAGACTTAAAACAGCTAACGCCCAATTAATTCGGCTATGAATAATTTCGCGATAATTTTGCTGAAAAATTGCTCCAGTAACGACAAGAATTCCGATTCCGCCCCAAGTAGGTAACAAAGGAAAAATCAACAAAGAAATTTGAGTAAATTTCCACACCCATTGTCGATTTTTTGATGGAAAATTGTTAGTCATTTGCGAGCAAGAAAGGGCTTAAGCCTTAACTACAAACTTGAAAGGGCTAAAGCCCTGACTGCCAAATTATTAAGCTAATTCCCAACATTCTGCACGAGTAAGACGAATTTGGGCTAGGGCAAAAATAGTGGGAATAATGCGACCATAATTAGTAGCGATCGCGCGCCATCCAAGATCGGCAAATAAACTTGCCCATAAAACAGGTCCGAGAAAGGCAAAAATACTTTTAACTGCGGTTTGCCGCGCCGTTGCTACTGCCATTCCTCGTTTTGCTGTTTGTAAAGCCATATAATTTTGAAATTCCGCCATTGCGGCGGCACTACCGCGCACGATCGCGCCTTTAGCAACTTGATAGCGGGCGAAGTGAAAAGCAAACTGACGCGCTAACTGTTTCATCAGGATATTTTTGAGAATGGAACTAATAGCTAGCGCGCTACCACCCTTAAGTAATAAATTAATCGGATCGTGTTGTAATTGTACGGGCAAAGGTTCCGCTAAATTTGATTCAGCCAGCGATCGCTGTACTCTTACGGTTAAAGATTTCTTCTCCGAAGTTGGTAAGCGTTTCCATGCTTTCCCAATCAAATGGAGAAACACCTCGGCTTCAATGTCGGTGGTAGACATCTTTTTCGAGTAAGGAATTTTCAAGTAATGACAAACTTTAATTAGTGCTTCTCTGTAGGTAACTCCACCAGTTTGTCCCCGTAAAACTGTCATTCCATCTGCTGCGAGATAACGAAACCTAGCTTCGATCGCATCTAACCAAGTATCTTTATCTTCACTCTGAATTTCCATTGGATCTGGTGTCTGTAAATAGTCTAACGGATTAAACCTGCGGCAAAACAGAATTTGCGTTAATTGCTGCAACTCTTCTTCTGTCGCTAATTCCAGCGCCACCCTCAACTCGTCCAAAATTCTTCCCTCCAAAACCCCTATCTCGCTATTTGCACTCAACTATTTTACTATTTACGATCGAGTCACGACAGTTACCTTAGCTTTGTTCTACCTAAATTAACTTTAGTTCCTATTCTGGAAATTAACAGCAATTAGCCATTAATCGGTGTTATCTGCGATTCTGATTTATTTTTAGCGGAGATTAGTTAGTTTTGTTCGATCTTGGTATTGTTGGTGCTGGCTAGTTGTTTTGGCAATATCTCGCGCTGTGGGAGGAAGATTGGCTACGCGCGGACTACCTTATCTAGAAATTCCCGGAAATTTTACTACTCAGTTGGGCGATCGCTCTTGGGAGCGAAAATCTTTACGAATTATTACAAAAGCCCACTAGCGAAGTGTTAGGTGCGAGGGAGTGCAAGATTGCTTGATTCGTAATTGAGGATTAGTAGCCTCAAAATGCTTGGGGAGAGGTTGTTTCGGAATCGAACTTTGCTTGGCTAAATAAGTGTCTGTGAATTAAGAATACCACGTGCTTCTAGCTGTGGGAGTGTCAATTTGATGCTACAGTTTAGGCTTTTGGTTTGCTTATTTTATAATAAATTTGAGCTTTGACTCAAACCTAATGTTCCTAATTTTTTCTAACTCTTGAAAATGGGTAATTCTTTGATTGTCGATAACAGTAATTTTCAGGCTGAAGTTTGGGAAAAGTCTTATGAAAAGCCAGTAATTGTGGATTTTTATGCGACTTGGTGCGGTCCTTGTCAAATACTTGCACCAATTTTGTCAAAGTTGGTGCAAGAGTATGATTTTGTCTTAGCAAAAGTCGATATTGACAAAAATCAGGAGTTGGCTTCTCGTTTTCAGGTTGAAGGTGTCCCGGATGTGAGAGTTGCTAAGAAAGGCGAGATCTTTCCTGGTTTTGTTGGGGCTTTGTCAGAAAAAGATTTACGCGAGTTTTTGGCAAATTTGGGTTTAAAATCTGATTTGGAAATGAGTTTAGCTGCGGCGCAAAATGCTATAACTGGAGGAGATGTCAAGCTGGCGAAAAAACTCTTCGATGATTTGTTTGTCAAGTATCCAGAGAATAAACTTGTCGCGATTGAAGCGGCTAAGTTTTTAGTGAAATGCAATCAGTTGGAAGCTGCTAAGAAGATATTAGCAACGGTTGGGGAAGATGAACGTGAATTTTATTCCCAGGCTCAATCTGTGTTAACTTTAGTTGAGTTTAAAGAAGCGATTCTTAATCCTGGGGAAAGTGAGTTGGATCGAAAGTACGCTCAAGCTGCTAAGTTAACTTTAGCGGAGGATTATGAACGAGCTTTACAGTTATTTTTGGAGATTGTCGAAACAAGTCGTAAATATCGCGATGATGGCGCTAGAAAGGCGATGTTGGCTGTGTTTAAATTGTTGGGGGAAAATGATAGTTTGACGCAGAAATATCAGCAAGAATTGATGATGACTCTGTATTGATGGGAATTGGTGACTGGGGATTGGGGATTGGGAAGTAAATTTAATCCAGAAGCTAAAATTTGGCGATCGCCTCTGCTCAGAAAATTTTATTTTACAAATTTGGGGCTGAATGGCGATCGCACGGCGGGAAACAGTTCAATCCATAAAATTGCTCATTTGTCAATAACCAATTTTGTGAGCAATTCTCGATGAAGTTGCGCCGATCTCTGCTCAAAAAGCTGTTATGCACAAAATAGAAAATTTGTCAAGAGCTAAATTTCACTAAAATTCCTGGTTCAGTTTGGATGGGTAAAACGTCGAGAATGTCAGTTTTAGCACAATATTCTAAATCTTCGCGACAGTCTAAACCAAGCAGGCGTTTACCGTGGCTAGCTAACTCAAACATTTGTACCAGTTGACTTTGCCATTGTTGGTAAAGAGCGATCGCGCCGATAATTTCATCATTACCGACAACGGCGGGATCGGCTTGGAAGAAAGATAAGGCGATCGCGCCCGCACAAACACTATCCTCAAGAGAATAAGCACCTTGCCAGCCAGAACCCACTAACCACAAGGTTTCCGGCTGTTTTTCCTGTAAATAATCAACCACAGTTTGGCGATTTACCATTGCCCCTGTAATCACCACAGGCGACTTTTCCACCCGTTGTAAAGCGCGAGTGCCATTCGTAGTAGTGAGAAACAAGCGCTTACCCTGCACCACATCCTGAGTACAATCCAGGGGAGAATTACCCAAATCGCAGCCTTCAACCTTAGCACCGCCTCTTTCCCCAGCACGCAGCACTTTTTCCGGTGGTAAACTAGCGCTCACTTGCATTAACTTATCAATATCGCTAAAAGCTTGTACCGCTTCCGCACCAGCATTCAACGCCGTAGCGATTGTCGTCGTTGCTCGCAAAACATCAATTACAACGGCACAATCAGGTAAACTATCCGTCGGAGTAAGTTCAGGAGTGTGATAGTGAAATATTTTCATTAGCGATCGGTAATTTCCTTGGGAAAAAACGATGAAACTGATTGAGGTAATAACTGTTATTCAGCAGTTACCTTACACAGCTTACCATTGTAATAATCGTAAATATAAATAATTTGTAAACAAAACCTGGTTGAAGTGAGGAGGGGAGCTTTGAGTTACAGATTTTCAGATTATGCCAATCGTCAAACTAGAGCTAAAACTTGCTCGTCAAGTGTAGTTTTGCCTTTAGCAGTAGCGATCGCCGTACCATTTTTTGTGTCTCCTGCGGCAGGAGCATCTTCTTCCCCAGAAGCACATATAATTGTGCAAAATAGGATTGATTTCCAAAATTTATATGTCGATCCGCGATCGGGTAGCGATTTACAAGGAGATGGCACTCAACAACGTCCTTTTCAAACGATTACCAAAGCTTTAGAAGTTGCTCAACCAGGCGGTGCGATTAACTTACTACCGGGAAGATACACGGCGGAAACAGGCGAAAGTTTTCCTTTAATTTTGCCAGCAGGAGTAACAATTAAAGGTAACTCTCGCAACCAAGGCGCAAATTTAATTATCGAGGGTGGTGGCAGTTTCAACAGCAATTTTGCGGGCAGACAAAATGCAACTCTTGTCGTCCAAGAAAAAGGAACTATTAGCGGTATAACTGTTAGTAATCCTAGTAGTCAAGGACACGGAATCTGGATCGAAACCAGCAATTTTGTTTTGGAAAATAGTTCTTTTGTTAATAATGGTAGTTCGGGCATTTACATTGCTGGCAACAACTCACCAACTATTAGTAACAATTATTTTCGCGAAAATAGCGGTAGCGGGATAATAATTTCAGGGAACTCAAAGCCTCAAGTGCGAGATAATGTTATTACTAATTCAAGTAATGGAATCAGAGTCATCGAAACAGCCGCACCAATTTTAATTGGCAATCGCTTACTGAATAATAAAATTGGCGTATTACTTGAAGATAGCGCCCAACCAATGTTGCGGGACAATCAGATCGAGAATTCACAACAAGATGGATTGCTAGCGAAAGCGCGATCGCGTCCGGATCTGGGAACTAATGGTCAACCAGGACGAAATACTTTTAGTAACAATAATCAATTTGATATCAACAACCAAACCGATAATCAAACAATTTCCGCTTTTGGTTCTCGCCTTACCGGAAGAGTACAAGGAAAAATTAATGGTGTAGAAAATGCCAATAATGTTTCACTTTCAGATATAATTGAATCAGGGACAAATCCGACTCTTCAACCGATATCTAATATCCAAATCAACTCTAGACCTCGATCTAATCCAGTTCAAATTCAAGCAGAAGCAGCAGAAGAAAATGTAATTCCGATTCCCGTATACCCAGCACCGAATAATACTCCTCCCTCAGAAACATTTAACACACCCCGTCGGGAACTACGAGATTTATTAATTCTTGAACCGAGTCCATTACCAAATGTACGCGGCGATGATATTTCCTTAAACGATTTTCCCGCCCTACCAACAATTGAAACCTCGGTTTTCTCACCACCAAGTAGTAATTCTCCTAATATTACCGACCCAAATATTACCCCAGAGACATCCCAATATAAAGTTATCGTCGAAACCAGAAATTCCAGTCAAGAAGCAATAGTGCGATCGCTAGTTCCTGCTGCTTTCCGCATCACTTACAACGGACGCTCGATGATGCAAGTAGGTCTATTTGACAATATTGAAAATGCTGAAGAAATTGTCCGCACTCTCAATCGGAGGGGTTTACAAGGAATTATTGTTCCTTTGTAATCGCCCTGTTTGGCGATTATCCTGGGCTTAATTGTCGAAGAAAAGTTGCGTGTTCTGTTGTCGCCAAACCAATTTCCAAAACTCGTCGAACTTCGACTAAATCGCCATTTAAAAGTGCCTCTACCGACAACCATAAACCTGGAAAAACCTGAGAGCGAATTATGCCTTCTGGATCGGGTGATAAAGTAAGATATTCTCCAGCCTGCCATTGAAACCAATCAAAACGGCGATCTGCTACTTGCCAAACTAAATACTCACAACAGCGATTGCGACGATAGACTTGTAACTTATCTCGCAAATCATAAGAAGCGCTACTGGTAGCAATTTCGACAATTAATTCTGGCGCACCTTCAAGATAGCCATCTTCACTAATAGTTGATTGTCCCTCTCGTGCAATTCTTAATAAAGCATCCGGTTGCGGTTCATTGTCAAAATCGAGGCGCACAGTCGTATTATCAGCTACTTGAACTCCCGGCGTAGCCGTCCAGTAAGCCCCCAGCCATGCCATAATTTGAGCATGAGGTGTACCGTGAGCGATCCGAACCGGAGAACCCATATAAACTATTCCTTCAATCAGTTCAGCTTTTTTTAAGTGAGGCATAGCCTGATAGCGACGTTCAAATTCTTGACGAGTGAGGCGATCGCCATTTTCTAAGGGTAAAATTTTCTCTGTAGTTCGCATCTGGGCTTGTCTCTCCTCTTGCACTATGTTCCTTGTTTGGCGATTATCCTGGGCTTAATTGTCGAAGAAAAGTTGCGTGTTCTGTTGTCGCCAAACCAATTTCCAAAACTCGTCGAACTTCGACTAAATCGCCATTTAAAAGTGCCTCTACCGACAACCATAAACCTGGAAAAACCTGAGAGCGAATTATGCCTTCTGGATCGGGTGATAAAGTAAGATATTCTCCAGCCTGCCATTGAAACCAATCAAAACGGCGATCTGCTACTTGCCAAACTAAATACTCACAACAGCGATTGCGACGATAGACTTGTAACTTATCTCGCAAATCATAAGAAGCGCTACTGGTAGCAATTTCGACAATTAATTCTGGCGCACCTTCAAGATAGCCATCCTCACTAATAGTTGATTGTCCCTCTCGTGCAATTCTTAATAAAGCATCCGGTTGCGGTTCATTGTCAAAATCGAGCCGCACAGTCGTATTATCAGCTACTTGAACTCCGGGCGTAGCTAGAGAATAATTAAATAACCAGCCCATAATGTGAGCGTGAGGATTGCCGTGAGTAATCCGAACCGGAGAACCCATATAAACTACTCCTTCAATCAGTTCAGCTTTTTTTAAGTGAGGCATAGCCTGATAGCGACGCTCAAATTCTTGACGAGTGAGGCGATCGCCATTTTCTAAGGGTAAAATTTTCTCTGTGGTTCGCATCTGGGCTTGTCTCTCCTCTTGCACTATGTTCATTTTAGGCTTAGGAAAACAGCATCGAGAATCGGTTAGTTTAGGAGTAGAAATTATTGAGCAAACCCTCAGTTTCCCAAGAGGTCAAGTGACATTAACACCTACCAGCCCAGAAACTAAAACTTTCTTGCTTGAGTTACCCCAGAATCTCGCCCTGTACGTCACTCAAGAACAGTTTGCCACCCTAGCAGCCGCTAACCGTGACTTAAGACTCGAAAGAACTGCACCAGGAGAGTTAATTGTGAATCCACCCACAGGCTGGGAAACAGGTGAACGCAATTGCAATATTTCTGGAGAATTATACTTGTGGTGGCGTAATTCCGACGAAACTGGTAAAGCTTTTGACTCTTCTACAGGCTTTACGTTACCCAATGGTGCGATTCGTTCCCCGGATGCTTCTTGGATAAGTCGAGAACGCTGGGAAGCGCTGACTGCCGAAGAAAAAGGAACATTTGCAAATATTTGCCCGGATTTTGTCGTGGAGTTACGGTCTAGCTCAGATCGCCTGGCAACTCTGCAAGCTAAGATGAGAGAATACCTTGATAATGGCGCAAGACTAGGCTGGTTAATCGATCCACAGCAACGACAGGTAGAAATTTATCGCTTGGGATTAGCTGTAGAAGTGTTAGAAAATCCTGCCGAGTTGTCCGGTGAAGATGTCTTACCTGGTTTTGTCCTCAATTTGCGCCGGGTATGGAGTTAAAAAACGTTTTCTAGTTATCACCAAAATTACTATTTGTAGATAGTCAAATTTTTTATCTCGCGTTACCATCTTTTTTCATTAATTTTGTCGATCGAGTCACCTCTGTAGTTAATTTTCACTGGAAAATCCTCCTTTTGGGTGAAGACAAAACAAAGATAAAAAATATAATAAAACTGGGAAGATTGGAAATTAAAAAGTCGGGAACTGAAAGCAAGGATTAGACCGTCTAGTTGTTTAGGTTAGCTACCTAATCCTTAGTAAGATTTGATTTCCAATTAGCAAAATATGCACAACTCTACCTATAAATCACTTTCAATATTACTTTTGACTGGTATTTTATCGGCGGGAGCAACTTTGACCTTACCCGATCTTGCGGCGGGATTTGTAAGTTCTAGTCAAGCAAGTGAATATCTCGCCCAAAATTCAGTTGGTTCGGAATTACCCAGATTAGTTGGTTCGAGAGTTTTACGCCAAGCTAGTCAAGATTTAGGCGTTTCTGTCGATAGGTTAGAGATCGCTAATGCCGAAAAACGTACCTGGAGTAATGGTTGTTTGGGATTGGCTAAACCCAATGAACTTTGTACTCAAGCTTTAGTAGAAGGTTGGCGAGTAACAGTTACTAATGGAGAACAAAAGTTTATTTATCGTACTAATAGCGAAGGTAGCAATATTCGCTTAGAAACTGGCAATTCACCTATTAGTAATTTACCTCGTTCAGTGGCTCAGGCAGTATTAGAAAATGCGGCTAGGAAGTGGAATGTTTCTAGTTCGGCTTTACGCATTGTTGAGGCGGAAAAACAAACTTGGAATAATGGTTGCTTGGGACTAGCACAACCCGGTGAAGGTTGTACTGAAGCATTGGTTGAAGGTTGGCGAGTTACTGTTGCTCGCGGGGAACAAAAGTTAGTTTATCGGACTAATGATGACGGTAGTAATATTCGCTTAGAAACTGCCAATTCTCCGGTTAGTAATTTACCTCGTTCCGTGGAAAGAGCAGTATTAGCGAATGCAGCACGCCAGTGGAATGTTCCTAGTTCGGCTTTACGCATTGTTGAGGCGGAAAAACAAACTTGGAGCGATAGTTGTTTGGGATTGGGACGAGCTAATGAGTCTTGTCTGCAAGTATTAGTAGAAGGTTGGCGAGTTACTGTTGCTCGCGGGGAACAAAAGTTAGTTTATCGGACTAATGATGACGGTAGTAATATTCGCTTAGAAACTGCCAATTCTCCGGTTAGTAATTTACCTCGTTCCGTGGAAAGAGCAGTATTAGCGAATGCAGCACGCCAGTGGAATGTTCCTAGTTCGGCTTTACGCATTGTTGAGGCGGAAAAACAAACTTGGAGTGATAGTTGTTTAGGATTGGGACGAGCAAATGAGTCTTGTCTGCAAGTATTAGTAGAAGGTTGGCGAGTTACTGTTGCTCGCGGGGAACAAAAGTTAGTTTATCGGACTAATGATGACGGTAGTAATATTCGCTTAGAGACAGAAAATACTCCTATTAGTAATGCACCCCGTCGAGTTATTAATACCGTGTTAGAAGATGCGGCAGAAAAATTAGAAGTTCCGACAAGTTACTTGCGTATTGTGAGCGCGGAAAAACGAACTTGGGGCGATCGCTGTTTGGGAATACCCAATCCTTTAGCTTTGTGCGCTCCGGCTATTGTCGAAGGTTGGCAAGTTACAGTTGATGTAGGCGATCAAATTTGGGTTTATCGTACCGATGAAAGAGCCGATCTAGTTAAGGTAGAAAACCCTTATGCTTCTGAAGATATATTTTCGCGATCGCTAGCTGAGGCGGTTTTGCGTCAAGCTTCCCAAAAGTCGGGTTTACCAATGAGTCAACTGCGGATTGTCGAAAGTTCCCGCCACACCTGGGATGGTTGTTATGGTATTTATATCGATCGCCGCGCTTGTCCGGAAATTGGTATTCCTGGCTGGCGAGTTATTATTGCCAGCGAAAATGGACAAAAACTGGTTTATCATACCGATCTCAACGGTTCAGAAATTCGTTTTAATCCAATTGATAGCGAATTGGGATCGGTAAATGAAGTCAAACCTGTTCGTATTCCTACATCTGAACTCCCAGAAAGTTTACCCAGAAATGTAATTTTCCGCACTGTTTCCTCTGGTGGATTTGCTGGACGCACTTCGGAAACAATTTTGTACACCAACGGGCGCTTAGTTCGCAATCAGTTAGGTGGGAATGGGACAATTTTGTCAACGGAAGCTGATAGTATTTCTCGTCAGCAAATTCGCGAATTTCAACGCCTACTTCAACAGCAAAATTTTGCTCAATTCAACCGTCTCAGTTATCCTGCACCGAGGGGTTCTGCTGATTTTATTACAGTGACTTTAATTGGTCGTGACAGTGTAACCAGCTACGTTGATTTTAATCAAGATCGGCTACCCTTGTCTTTGCAAAATGTAGTTAAATCTTGGAATGAGTTAAGCGGCGGTATCTAAGCAAGTGTAGATTGGGTTGGACAAAAAGTTCAACCCAATTTTTAGCTAAAAAAATACTTCTCTACAATAACAATTTGAGGGCTAATTGAAAGCCCGGTACAACTTCTTCACCACTTAAATTTGCTGTAGCTGGATATTGGGTAATTGTGCCGTCGGCACGGTAAACTAAAGCTTGTTGATTTTGACGATCGATTAACCATCCTAACTTTACGCCATTAGCAATATACTCTTGCATTTTTGCTTTCAGCGTCTCTAAATTATCAGTTTTCGAGCGAATTTCAATCGCGAAATCTGGAGCCAAATTAATAAATTCATCTTCTCCCCGATCCCAGTTTACAGGTAAGCGTCCCTTAGCGACAAAAGCAGCATCTGGCGATCGCACTGCTCCATTTTTTAGTTTAAAACCAGTAGAAGAACTAAAAACATGACCCAGGTCATTATTTTCTACCCAAATTAGTAAATAAGCGCCTGCTTTTAGTTCCCTATTTCCAGAAATTCCTCCAGTTGGTGGCATAGTTACTAATGTACCATCAGCATTACGTTCAAAGCGCAGTTCGCTATTTTGAGAACTAAGCTGCATTAGTTCTTCATCTGTTACTGTATAAAAAGACTTTACCATGTTTCAGCTATTAATTATTAGTTGATATTGAGGATAATTTTGTACCTTGTTTTAATTTTAACTGCGGGGGTCGAGAGCATCTCGGAAACCGTCGCCAAGAAGGTTAAAAGCGAGGACAATTAAAGTAATAAATAAACCAGGAAAAATGGTTGTCCAAGGTGCAGAAAGAGAATAACCCCCTTTAAAAGCATCTGCAATCATTGTCCCTAATTCTGGCGTCGGTGGTTGTGCACCTAAACCCAAAAAACCCAAACCTGCGGCTTCGAGAGTAGCAGTAGCGATCGCCAGTGTTCCTTGAACTACAATTGGACTTAAACTAGCAGGTAAAATATGCCGCAAAATAATCCTTTGGGGGGATGCGCCTAAAGCTTTTGCAGCTTGGACAAATTCTTGCTCTCGCAGAGAGAGTACCATACTGCGAGTCAGACGGATAAAAATTGGAATTTGCACGATCCCCACCGCTAGCATAACACCCGACAAACTCGGTCCGACAACAGTGACAATGGCGATCGCTAAAAGTATCGACGGAAATGCTAACAATATATCCGTCAGCCAATTAATAAAAGTTTCCGCTAGCCCCCGAAAATAGCCAGCCACTAACCCAAAAAACGTCCCAATTACTAATCCTAACCCTACAGAAATAGGTCCCACAATTAAAGAAGTGCGAACCCCATACCAACACAAAGTTAACACATCTCTACCTAAACTATCAGTGCCAAACCAATGTTCCCAACTCGGCATTTTTAGTCTTGCTGCATAGTCACGGGCAGTAGTAGGATCGTAAGGACGCAATACAGGAGCTAAAATTGCTAAAACTATAATCAAAACTGTCAAAATTAAACCTATTTTACCAGCAGGTGACTGCCAAATTTTCAGAAAAATATCAACCCAATATAACTTATCATTAGTTACCCTTTTCTCCCTACTAATTACTTGCATAACTATTTACTATAAATCCTGCCAATCCATCTGCGTTTATCTGTGTATATCTGTGGTTACAAAACTATTCAAAATCTAATTCTGGGATCGATAAAAGCATAAAAAAGATCGACCAATAAATTAACCAACACAAACACCAACGCTACAAACATTACTCCCCCTTGAACAACCGGATAATCTCGCGCCAAAATCCCTTCATAAATCCAAGTACCAACTCCGGGCCAAGAAAAAATAGTTTCCGTCAAAATTGCCCCACCTAAAAGCGTACCAAATTGTAAGCCAATAATCGTACTAACGGGTAAAAGAGCATTTTTAAAAGCGTGTACTAACAGAATATAAATTTCTTTTAATCCCTTCGCTTTTGCCGTGCGAATATAATCTTGAGATAACACTTCTAACATTGCCGATCGCGTAATTCGTGCGACAATTGCTAAAGGTATTGTCCCTAAAGCTAAAGCTGGTAAAATTAAATGAGCTAAAACATCTAAAAAAGCAGAAAAGTTCAATTCCAGCAACGAATCTAAAATGTAAAATCCTGTAATTGGTTCAAAATTTAAACTATTTTCAACACTTATTCTTCCCGAAGGAGGAAGCCAATTTAAGTTAATAGCAAACAAATAAATTAGTAGTAAACCCAACCAATATACAGGCATCGAAACACCAATTAATGATCCACTCATTGCCAAATTATCTATCCAAGTATTTTTCCGTACAGCAGCCAACATACCCGCAGGTATGCCAATAATAATTGCAACGAAGATCGCAGCTAGAGATAATTCAAAAGTTGCCGGAAAACGATTGCTAATTTCTAAACTGATGGGAATCCCACTAATAATACTTTTGCCCAAATCAAAGGTTAATAACTGACCTAAAAATGCGGCATACTGTAGCGGTAAAGGTTGATTTAAACCTAATTTTTCTCGGAGAATTGCTATTTGTTCGGGCGTTGCTCTTTCTCCTAACAATACTGTTGCCGGATCGCCAGGAATTAAATGTAAAAGGAGAAAGACTAGCAAGGTAATTCCGAGGATAACGGGAAGCAAACTTAGAAGTCGTTTGAAAATGTATTGTAGCATTGTAATTGAGTTGGTAGCTCATTTTATCAGCACTATAGATACGCAAACTTGCGAACTAATTTTTATCTATTGCTTCAAAAGGTTCCGAACCCAGGGGACTTGGTAGCCAACCTTCAATATTGGCTCGTTTTCCTAATAAAGGTTGCGAATGAACAATAGGAATTCTTACAGCTTCGTTGAATAAAATTCGATCGACTGCGGCGTAGATTTTTGCTCTTTCTTCAACATTTTGCGTTTGACGACCTTGTTCTAAAAGTTGCACAACTTGTGTGTTTTTCCAACCACCTAAATCGTCGGTAGCGGCGGGACCAAAATGTGAGTAATAAAAGTTATCTGGATCGCCGTAGTCACCAGTCCAACCAAGCATAAAAGCTTGAAATCCTGGCTCTTTTCGGCGATCTTCGAGATAGGCTGCCCAGTCTTTTGTTTGGAGATTAACATTAATTCCAATGGCACTTAATTCGGCGGCAAATGCTTCAGCAATCGGTTTTGGTGTAGGAAAATAAGGACGAGAAACAGGCATATACCATAAGTCTAAATCAAAGCCATTGGAATAGCCTGCGGCTGCTAATAATTCTTTGGCTTTTTCCGGATTATATTCATATTCGCCGAGATTTTTTGCTTGCGCCCAAGCTAAAGATGGGGGTGTAAAATGAGCATCAGTTTGACCTAATTCGCCCCAAAATGCTTGGACTATTTCAAGACGGTTGATAGCTAAGGCGATCGCGCGGCGAACTTGGGGATCGGATAATGGTTCGTAGCTAGGATTTAAAGCTAAGTAACCGACGTTGAATGAAGGACGAAATACTTCTGTAAGGTTGGGATCGTCTTTAATTTCTGTTAGTTGATCTGGGGCGAGATCGGTGGTAAAGTCAATAGAACCTGCGCGTAATTCTGCTAATCTGGCTGCGGGATCGCTAATAAAACGAAAGACTAATTGTTCTTCTTTGGGTAAGTCTGGTTTCCAATAATTAGGATTTTTTTCGAGGATAATTCTATCTCCTGTGCGCCATTCTTGAAAAGTAAAAGGTCCGGTTCCTACAGCGACAGAAGCTGGTGTCCCGTATGCGGCACCTGCTTCTTGGATTGCAGTGGGACTAGCTATCCCAAAATAGCCCGAGGCGATCGCGGCAGGAAAGGCGGCGAAGGGTTGTTGTAAAATAAACTTAATTGTCTGGTTATCGACAACAACAATATCTTGAACTAATGAGTTAGAATCTCCTTGATATCCGCCAAATAAATAGCCCCAAATTTCATAATTTTTTCCCGCATCGCGATACCCATAAGGATGTTCTGGATTCCACCAACGCTCAAAGTTGAATTTAACTGCTTCGGCATTAAAATCAGTATTATCGTGAAATTTTACGTTTTCTCGTAAAGTAAATGTCCATTCTTGACCATTGTCAGAAACAGACCATTCTGTTGCTAAACCTGGTTCTAATTCAGTAGTTCCCGGCTTAAATTCTAGCAGGCGATTATAAATTTGGTGATGCACAATAATGGAATTGCCATCAGTAATATTACCCGGTTCTAAGTTTACTGGTTGTCCCCCAGAACCATAAACTAATACTCCTGGTTCGGTGGTAGTAGAAGTAACTGTTTCCGGCGTGTTTACTTGGTTGCGATCGCAGTTAGTTATCGCGATCGCTAAAGCAAATGTTATCGCTAATAAAAGTAAGCGTAATATTTTACTTCGCTTGACGATCGTCATTTTTATCAAAAATCAAGTGTAAATTAACAGGTGGCGAGGGCAGCCTACTCTTACGATAAGCCGCTACGCATCTAAGTTAGTATAGCCGCGACTTCAGTCGTTCGGCTAAGATAATTACCGTCTCTATGTGTCCGAGATTTTTATTTTTTGTTAAAATTACTTAAATCTTCGTTAAAATAAATCCAAGTAATATTATTTCACGATCGGGAAAAATCAAGGGTGAAAGTATGATTAAGAGCAAAATTGTTCCCCTTGTCTGGATTTTAGCAGCATTGCTTTTGCCAAGTCTAGCTAGCTGCAATTTACTAGAGAAAGACGAAGCCGATGCCCAGTCAGGAGCGCAAGAGCAAGGAAATAGCATTACGGCGGTAGATGTGGCGATCGCTAGTCCGGGTGTAGTTGAAGAAGCAATCGAATATGTGGGGACAACCAAACCCAGTCGAGAAGTGTCGCTGCGATCGCAAGTTGAGGGAAGATTATTAAGCTTAAGTGTCGATGTGGGATCTCGTGTCTCTCAAGCTCAAGTTATCGCCCGTTTGGATGACTCACTTTTAGTGGCTAATGTTAATGAAGCCAAAGCAGAATTAGCTGCTTTAGAGTCAGAAATAGCTCAAACTAAAGCCAGAGTTAGTAACTCGCGAACCCAGTTAGAAAGAGCAAAAGCCGAACTTCAAGAAGCAGTAAATAACGCCCAAAGATATACTAATCTCGCTCAACAAGGAGCCGTTACGCAACAACAAGCAGAGTCTTTTCAAACTGCCGCTAAAGTAGCCGAACAAGCAGTTTTATCCGCACAAGAACAAATTCGCAGCGAAGAAGAAGCAGTCGCCGCCGCGATCGGTAGAGTAGCAGCCCAAAAAGCAGTTCTCGCCCAAGAAGAACAGCGTCAAGCTTACTCTCAATTAAATTCTCCAATTACTGGTGTAGTAACGGAAAAAGTTAGCGAACCAGGAGACTTAATTACGGCTGGTGGCGAAGTTTTGAAACTCGGAGATTTTCGCAGCGTTAAGGTAGAAGTACCTGTGTCTGAATTGGATTTAGCTAACATTGAAATCGGACAATTAGTAACAGTTAAACTAGATTCAATAGCTAATGAAACCTTTACCGGAACTGTTACCCAAATTGCTCCTGTTGCTGGAGATGCACGTCAAGTTCCTATCGAAGTAACCATTCCCAATCCTGATGGGAGAATCGGTGGCGGATTGTTAGCCAGAGTCAATTTTCAGCCGCAAAGTAACCAAAATGTTGTCATCCCAGAAACAGCATTACAAGAAGGAAAAATCTTTGTCGTTGCTAATGCTCAAGAAAACCAGCAAGCAACCGTAGCAGCAAGAGAAGTAGCATTAGGAAATCGGGCTAACGGTAAAGTCGAAATTGTTTCGGGATTGAAAGATGGCGAAAGATTTGTCGTTAAAAGCGGTCAACCTTTAAAAGATGGCGAAACCGTGCGTTTGAGTATTTTATCAAAGTAAAAATTGCTAGTTGAGCCAAGATTGTAATTTGAGGAATAAATCACGATCGCCAACTTATTTCTTAAACTTAATTATTAGTAATTACACTTTAACTTGTCATTGATAGCGCTACGTGTATTAATATTTATTAAATTGTTCTCTTCTTCACGCCAACCCTATGCTGCAACAACCACCTTCAACCAATAGTTCATCTATCTTAGGTAAGAAAAAAGCCACTAAACCCAAAAACTCGATCGCCAGCGTCGCAATTCGCCGGCACATCGGGACACTGATGCTCACTTTAGCAGTAATTGTTGTCGGTGTCTTCTTTTTATTTCGCTTACAAGTAGATTTATTACCATCAATTACCTATCCTCGCATTGGTTTGCGAATGGACGCACCGGGAGTTTCCCCCGAAGTAGCGGTAGAGGAAATTACTAAACCTCTCGAACAAGGTTTAAGTGCTACCGAAGGTGCAGTTCAAGTATTTTCTCAAACTCGCGAAGGACGCATTAGTTTAGACTTATTTTTTCAGCCCGGAGGAGATATTGACCAAGCTTTAAATGATGCAACTGCTGCATTTAATCGGGTTCGAGGTAACTTACCAGATGTAGTCGAAAATAGTCGTTTATTTAAGTTCGATCCTTCTCAACTTCCAGTCTATGAATTTGCTGTTAAATCTACTTCTTTAGAACCTGTAGCTTTGCGAGTATTTGCTGACGAAGAATTAAGTCGGGAATTACTTGTTGTTCCTGGGGTAGCTTCGGTAAATGTTTCTGGTGGCGTTACCGAAGAAGTACGAATTAATTTGGATTTGAAACGTTTGCAAGCATTAGGAGTTAGTTTACAAGACGTTTTAGACGCATTAGAAGAACGCAATTTAGATGTAGCTGGCGGCAGATTAGAAGGAGAAGATGCAGAACCTTTAACCCGTACTATTGGACGTTTTCAATCGGTTGAGGAAATAAATAATTTAACTTTAGAAGTTCCGAATTCGCCTTTAGGAAGGATTTATTTACGGGATGTTGCTGAGATAGTTGATGGGACAGAAGACCAACGTATATATGTGTTTCTCAACAGTGAACCAGCAGTAAAAGTTAGCGTTCAAAAACAACCCGATGCAAATACGATCGCGGTTGTGGATGGCGTGAAAAAACGCATCGAGGAGTTGCAAGAATCAGGGTTAATTCCTAGCGATATGGAATTGCTGGTAACTCTGGACGAATCTCGCTTTATTGAAAATTCAGTGGCTAATGTAACTACTTCTGGTGTGGTTGGGACAGCTTTAGCAGCTTTTGCGGTGTTATTATTTTTGGGTTCTCTACGTCAAACTTTTATTATTGTCACCGCTATTCCTCTCGCTACCTTAATGGCGATCGTTTTAATGCAATTGTTTGGTTTATCAATTAATGTTTTTAGTTTAGGTGGTTTGGCGCTGGGTGTGGGAATTGTGGTCGATAATTCGATCGTGATGTTAGAAAATATTTCGGCGGGAATTGGGAATGCAAATAATAAATTGCCGTCTTCTTTATCATCACTGAATCAAGAAGAGCGTTCTCCCAGAAAAAGAGGGAAAGAAGAAGTAATTTCTGCGGCGATCGCTAGCGGATCGGAGGTAGAATCGGCTTTAGTTGCTTCCACCGCGACTAACTTGGTTGCAGTGTTACCTTTTTTACTCATTGGTGGCTTTATGTCACTGCTGTTTAACGAACTAATTCTGACAATTAGTTTTGCTGTTGCTGCTTCTTTATTAATCGCTTTAACAGTTGTCCCGATGATGGCTTCGCAACTGCTAGGAATTCGGCAAGGTAGTGGTTTGAGTCGCTTTTGGGTACTCAGAGAATTTAATCGTCGCTTTGAGTGGATGACGAAAAACTATCAACGTTTATTAACTGGAGTAGTTCATTATCGACTAGTGGCGATCGCGCTTTCTTTTCTCATTCTCGGTGGTGGTAGTCTCTGGATGGTAGACCAAATTCCCCAAGAAATTTTACCTTCAATTAATACAGGTCAAGCTAATTTATTCGCTCAATTTCCTCCCGGTACTACCTTAGAAACCAACCGCCAAGTAATGGAAGAGGTAGACAACATTATTACTCAACAACCAGAAACTGAATATGCTTTTACCTCAGTAGGCGGTTTTCTTTTTGCTAGCATTACCAGCGAAAATGTTTTGCGAAGTTCTAGTACAATTAGCCTCAAACCCGGCACAGATGTTGAGGCTTTTGTCGAACGAGTTACGAAAGAATTAGACAAGCTAAATTTAGTCGATATTCGCTTGCGTTTATCTCCCGGTGAAGTACGCGGAATTATCCTAACCAACTCGCCAATTCGTGGTGCAGATGTTGATATAATGCTCCAAGGAGATAAGACCGAAACACTTCAGCAAGCAGGTCGTCAAATCCTCGCTGCTTTAGACGAAAAAGCTACTCTCGCCCGCTTTCGACCCGATGCTGACCCGAAACAACCAGAAGTACAAATTCTTCCCAACTGGGAACGTTTAGCCGAATATAATTTAACCGCAGAAGACATTGGCGATACCTTACAAACGGCGATTTTAGGGACAGTTCCCACCGAATTACAACGCGGAACTCGACTTGTAGACATTCGCGTTCAACTCGATCGAACCGCAATGCAACGAGTCTCGCAACTCGAACAATTACCTTTATTTACCGATAATAACCGTCTGATTCGTTTAGGGGAAGTCGCTAAAATTGCCAAAGGCGCAGCTCCTGGTGAAATTCAAAGAATTAACCAAAAAGAAGTATTTTTAATCGCAGGTAGTTTAGCCGAAGGTGCCAGTTTAAGCGAAGCGATCGCGGAAACTAACGCCATCTTAGCGGAAATAGAATTACCTCCCGGAGTCAGAATTTTACCTAGTACCGCCGCCGAAAGTAATCAACAAGTTCAAGATTCTTTAAAAGTCTTAGGTGGTTTAGCCGCATTTCTCGTTTTTATCGTTATGGCGGTACAGTATAACTCCTTAATCGACCCGTTAGTAATCATGTTTACCGTTCCTCTCGCACTTGCAGGGGGAATTTTCGGATTGTACATCACCCAAACCGCGATCGGTGCAACAGTTTTAGTCGGCGCAGTCTTGTTAGTCGGGATCGTCGTTAATAACGCGATCGTCATGGTAGAATTAGCCAACCAAATTCGCGACCAATACGGAGTCAGTTGTCAAACAGCAATTTTACAAGCTGCACCCCAACGTTTGCGACCAATTTTAATGACTACAATTACCACAGTTTTAGGTTTATTTCCTCTCGCATTAGGTATCGGTGAAGGTTCGGAATTTCTCCAACCTTTAGGTGTAGTTGTCTTTTCTGGTTTGTCCCTAGCAACGTTTTTAACTTTGTTTATTATTCCCTGTTTCTACGTTTTGCTACACGGCTTATTTGGAAGTAGCAAAGTTAGTTATAGCACTACCAGATAGAGTTAGAACATTGTTGAATCCTGTAGAGCGACTAAGATGGTCGCTCTTTTTAACTATGGTTAATTATGAGGATCTGATATAATACCCATTCTCATCGTAGAAACGTTCCGCACAACGTCTCTATACTCGACTATCAATGCTCGCTAGGAACCAATTTTCTTTGCAATTTCTCAGCCAGAACATAAAACACTGGAACGATAAATAAACTCAAAAAAGTCGAAACAATCATCCCACCAACAACCGCAGTTCCTAAAGATACCCGACTAGCTGCACCAGCCCCCGATGCTAATACCAAAGGTAGCAAACCGAAAATAGTTGAAAAAGCGGTCATCAAAATCGGACGAAAGCGGACTTGTCCCGCTTGAATTGCGGCTTTAGTTGCTGACATTCCCTCATCGCGTCTTTGGTTAGCAAACTCAACAATTAAAATTGAATTTTTCGTAACTAAACCAATCAACATAATCAAGCCAATTTGACTGTAAACATTCAAATTTAAGCCACCTAATAATAAAGCACCAAAGGCTCCTAACAAAGATAGGGGAACCGCTAAAAGAATCACAATAGGATCGAGATAACTTTCAAATTGTGCCGCTAATACTAGGAAAATAAACGCTAAAGCTAAACCAAAGACAAATAAAATAGATTGACCTGCTTCTCTAAATTCTAACGACTGACCAGACAAGGTTGTCGAAATACTATCAGGTAAAGTTTCCTCAGCTAAATTTTCTAAAGCTGTGAGCGCATCTCCCAAACTATAACCAGGTGCGGGACTACCTTCAATTGTTGCCGAACGAGAGCGGCTAAAATGATTAATTTGCGGCGGTGTTGTCGTACGTTCAACTGTTACTATTGAACTCAAAGGAATAACATCACCGTTGCTAGCTCGAACATAAAATTCGCCGATACTATCAGGTTCGTTGCGATATCTATCTTCAGCTTGAACTACTACTTCAAAACGACGATTTCCGCGATTAAAATTAGTAATTTCTTGTCCGCCTAAAAGAATTTGTAAAGTACGAGCTACATCGCGAACAGAAACGCCTAAATTACCCGCTAAAGCCCGATTTACTTCCACAGTTAATTCAGGTTTATTTAACTGAAAATTGGAATTAACATTCACTAATTCTGGTAACTGTCGAGCTTGATTTGCTAATCTTCCTGAAGCTTCTGCTAATTCTGATAAATCGTTTCCTTGGAGGACAAATTGTACGGGTTGACTGAAACTAGCACCAGGTAGAGAAGAAGGATTAATTGGTAACACTAAAGCATCACTAATTTGTGAAAAACGACCGAATAAACTATTAACAATTGTTTGTTGAGACTCATTTTCTGCGGTACGTTCTGACCAAGGTTTTAACTTAACAAAAGCAATTCCTTCACTGACGGGATTGCCGCCACTACCACTAAAACCACCAATAGTAAAATAACTGTTTACTTCGGGAACTTCGCTATAAATTTCCTCAACTTGTTGCATTACTTCGTCGGTGTAGTTAATGCTAACTCCTTCTGGTCCTTGGACAATGGTAAATATTGAGCCGCGATCTTCCGTAGGTAGAAATTCTTGGGGAATTTGGTTGTATAAAAAATAGGTGATTACTAGAGAAGCTACAAATAAAACAATCGCTACAAATTTAAGCTTCATTAACTGTTTTAAAGACCATTGATAAATAGCATTTAAACGATTTAAACCCCATTCTAAACTATTAAAAAACCAACCACCTAGCTTACTATTTCGTCGCAATAATCGGGCTGATAAAGGCGGCGCGAGAGTGAGGGCGACAAAAGAAGAAAGTACCACTGCACCAGCGAGAGTAAGAGCAAATTCAGTAAATAATTTTCCCGTAGTACCGCCAGAAAATCCCACTGGTGCAAAGACAGCAATTAAAACAATTGTTGTGGCGATGACAGCAAAAACAACTTCGGCTACACCCACAGAAGCAGCGCGAAAAGGGGGGTAGTTTTCTTGTTCGATATAACGAACGATATTTTCGAGAACAACAATCGTATCGTCAACGACTAAACCTGTAGCTAAAGTAAGCGCAAATAAAGTCAATGTATTCACCGAAAAATCCAGAAAATACATAATCGCAAATGCGCCAGTCAAAGCAATCGGAATAGTAATTGCGGGAATAATTGTCGATCGCCAGTCGTGTAAAAAGAGGAAAATCACCAAAACGACGAGTGCGATCGCCAAAAACAACGACTTCCACACTTCCTCAATGGCGATCGCGACAAACTCGGAATCGTCGGAAGCTACTTGATATTGCATCCCCGCAGGAAAATTTTCTGACAATTCCTGCATTTTTTCTTTCACACCATTAGCAACTGCTAAAGTATTAGCATCGCTGAGTTTAACTACTCCTAAACCAACGGCAGCTTGACCTTTAAACCGGACAAAGCTACGATAATTTTCGGCTCCAATTTCTGCTCTACCTACGTCTTCTAAGCGAGTTTGGGAACCATCCGGATTGCTTCTAATTACTAAATCTTGATATTCTTCTGGTGCTTGTAATCTTCCCAAAGTTTGCACCGCATATTCGTTAAACTCTCCCTCAACAATACCGCTAGGAATCTGAACATTTTGGGAACGAAGCGCCTCTTCGACATCTAACACTGTTAAGTTTCTCGCTGCAAGTTGACGAGCATCGAGCCAAATTCGCATTGCATAACGACGTTCCCCACCAATAATTACACTACTAACACCAGAAACCGATTCCAAAGCATCGACAATTACGCGATCGGCGTAGTCACTTAATTGCAAAGTTGTTAAATTTTCGCCATACAAAGCAAACCAAATTATCGGTGAAGAAGAACCCGATTCTTTACTAACCACTGGCGCTTCGACATTATCTGGTAACTCTCCTCTAACTCGTCCAACCCTATCTCTCACGTCTTGTGCGGCGGTATCGAGGTCGCGATCTAGTTCAAATTGAACGGTTATTGTGCTGGTAGATTGACTGCTTTGCGAACTAAGAGTTTTAATGCCGTCAACGCCGTTAATTTCTGCTTCTAAGATTTCGGTTACTTCTGTTTCTACTACTTCTGGATTTGCCCCAGGATACACGCTGGTAACTGTAACTACTGGTGGATCGATACTCGGATATTCTTGTACGGGCAGTCGTGTATAAGCAACTATTCCCAACAGAACAATTAGTAGGGAGCAAACTGAAGCAAAGACAGGTCTTTTTATAAAGAAGTCAGTAAACATTTTTTCAGTGAGCAGTTATCAGTTAGCAGTTATTAGTTGTCAGTGAGCAGTTATCAGTTATTAGTTGTCAGTGAGCAATTCCTAGTCCCTAATCCCCAATCCCCAATCACCAATTAGCAGTTACCAGTTACCAGTTACCAATAGATATTGGAGACAAAAAGCAATTAGGGAATAAACTGTTCACTGGTCACTGTTCCCTGTTCACTGAACCCAATCCCCTCCTCACCAGTCCCTAATCTCCTCCTAAAGGCGAAATTGGCGCACCATCGAACAATTTTTGCATCCCAGAGATAACAATTTGAGTTCCTGGTTGGAGTCCTTCAGTAACTTCTGTAGTTGTTTCTCGTTCTAAACCGAGTTGAATTGGTTGTTTTTGAGCAATTAACTGTCCTTCTCGATCTACAGGAAGGTAAACAAACCTTTCTTCGCCTTCGTAAACAATAGCCGTTGTCGGGATTACGACTGCATTTGGACGTTCTTCCCAAATAATTCGCGATCGCACAAATTGTCCGTCTCGTAATTCTCCATTAGGGTTGGGAAAGGTAGCTTTCGCGGCGATCGCTTGTGACTCGGTATCTACTTGGGGCGCAATAAAACTAATTCTACCCGTACCCAGATAATTACCTCGAGAATCTTCAGCCTCAACTGTTAATCCTAAACGTAAGTCCGCAGTACGTTCGATGGGAATTGCCAGGCGTAAATCTAAATCTTGGTTGGCGGTAATACTGGTGAGATCGTCGCCACTTTGGAGATATTCGCCTTCTTTGACGGGAATGTCCCCAATTACGCCCGCAAACGGTGCCACAATCGTATTATCTTGCAATTGTTCCTGGAGCAGTTCAACATCTGCTTGACGTTGTTCTAAGGTAGCTTGGGCTTGATTAAATCTTGCTTGAGCGGCGGCAATACGTTGGTTGGTAGCATTAAGAGCAGCCCTAGCCGCTTCTAAATCTCTGGTTACGCGATCTAGTTCTTGTCTTGCTAAGGCTCCTTGTCCCACTAAACCAGAAATTCGCCGATATTGCTCTTGTTGAAGATTAACATCGGCTTGGGCGCTACTGCGTTCGGCGATTAAAGCTTGTAATTCAGCCCTAGCGGTTTCTTGAGCAGCTTGAGCAGCGTTAACGCTGGATCTCGCTCTTTCTATCTCTGTTTGGGTTTGTTCCGCCGAAATTCTCGCGATCGCGCTTCCGGCTGCTACTTGTTGTCCTTCGCGAACGTAAATTTCCTCGATTCTTCCTTCGGTTTCGCTTTCAATACTTGAGGTTCTCTCAGCTTCGAGATTCCCCACAAATTCGGAAGTTTCTTCTACTGTGGTCGTTTCCGCTACGCCTAACTCCACAGGTGTACCCCTAGGTTGGCTTTGCTCGGTGGTCGTTTCCGAACTAGAATTATATTCTTGCCACCACCACCAACCACCAAATCCAAGTCCACCCAAAAGCGCGATCGCTCCCCAAATTTTCCACCAATTACGGCTTTTTTGGCGATGTTTGACTAAAGTTTTCAGTTCTTCCTCTTGCTCTAAAGAACTATCTTTGTCTACCTCCGGCTGCTTTTCTGGTGCTTCAATTGTTTTTTTACTTGACTGAGGACTCATTCTCTCTACTTAGCTTTTACTTACGCGAGATGCAAACGAGATAAGTTAATTTCTCATCCTGAAAATAGGCAGTGCAGCTACTTGTTACCTGAATATTTACAATTATTCATCTTTTGGCAGGTATTTTACATCCTTCCAAAGGTTCATTGACTCACGCGTCAGGTTAGGCGCAAAAAAAGCGTCAAATGGCACTAGACGCGAGACAAGTTTCTTGCCCAAATGAAGCCCAAAGTCTCTTGGTAGGCGGCAAATACGTCTCCATTTTCGGGAGCCAAGCAGAAAAATGAGAAGATATTCAAATAACTGTGCTTGACAAGAGAAGAGTTTTGTACTTGAGGTTGGTGCTAGAGGTTGCTGGGACAAACCCTTAATTCAAGTTGTGCCAAAAGGAAGTATTATAGGATACTGAAAAGTTGAGGATTACTCAGAATGTAGTGCAGTTGGTAACTATGAGTATTAGTCTAAAACCGGAACACGAACAATTTATTAAGTCTCAGGCGGCGAGAAAGTAATAATTTGGAGATATCTGATGTCAACAGCAATCTATCTTAATACCGCTAGATTGGGACTTATGTTACCTAGGGTACAGAGATTATACGGTGATTTTCTCAAGTTTACAGGTGACGAAGTCAGCTCACTCTATTTTGATAAATTTATCTATTTTGGATTTGAATCTTTACCAAATAAAATACAAAAAATATATCCATTTTTGTCAGACTGGAAAGGAATTTCAAATTTCAAAAAATCTTTAAAAAGTATACTATCAGTCCCTTTATATGCAACTACAGATGCAAAAATATTATTAGCTAATCGTTCCTGTCAATTAATGAAACTAGGAGCAAACCTTCTCTTTCTTAAATCCCCAAAAGTCTTAACAACCGATTTAGAATGGCCTCAATATAAAGCAATTCTGAAACAACAAAAAGAATTTCTAGGAGGCAAAATAAAAACAGTTGACCTCCGTTCATTTATTTTAGAAGATAATTGTACTCGGGAGGATCTAATTTCAAGAGTTATTTCTGCTTATGACAAATATGATTGTGACGGCTTATTCATTAGTCATATTACCTTTGAAGGATTTCGACTTCCAGTTGAAGACATAGTAAAAATTATTACTAGTCAAAAGAAAAAACCATCATTTGTTGTTGTTGATGGCTCGCAATCTTTTTCTCATAGCCCATTAAATATTTTAGAATATAGTGATTTTTACATAACAGGTTGTCATAAATGGCTGAGAGCGTGGCATCCAATGGGATTAGCTTTTTGTTCTCAATCCAATTCGGTAGAATTTATAACAACTATTTATCGTCAGATGCTGGAAAAGGGCAAATTAGATGACCCTCTTTTAAATTTTACAAACCAACTTGAATTAGGATCTAATTCTGCATTTACAGAAACTGTAAACTTGAATTCATTATTTTCAGCAGCAGCAGCAGTAGCAAATATCCTTGAGGGTAATCAATCAATGGAACAAAAATTTAAGAAATTAGTTGAGCAAGTAGAAAAGCTAGAAGCTGTTTCAATAAATTATCACTGGACACCTTTAGTTAAAAACGATTCCCTCAAATCAGGAATTGGTTTAATCAAAAGCACGAAACCATCAATTAGAGCTTTGACGCCAAAACAACTTCGAGCTAGTTTTCAGTCACATGGGATTGATTTAACAGCTTATGGAAAAGGTATTATTCGCATCTCGGCACCTATTAAAGAATTAGATATAAATGATTATAAACTGTTTCATAAAGCTTTAGATTTTTGTCATTCATAAGCAGAAATATGTTAAATAGAAAAATTGGTTTAGAATTTGAATTTCCAGCAATTAATCTAAGTGATGGTAAAATGATCGACCGCTCCCAAATCAAAAAAGTTTGGGACGAATTAGGAAAAAACTTTGATTATCAAACTTATTACGATCCTGCAACTAAGCAGCCTGTAGGAGTTTTATACAAAGATGAAGATGGCAGGATCGTGATTGTCGATACTGACGTCAGTGTTGGTTTAGTTGAGTTTGGCTTTAATCCCTTTTACACTTTACATGATTGTTATGAAAATATGGTAAAAATACTCAAAAACTTTTTACCATATTTTCATAATAATGGTATTGGGTTACTATCTACTACTTTTCATCCCAAAACTCCCAATTTTTATCCCGATCTCAAAACTGAAAAAGTCTGGTATAGAGTGTTACTTAAACATCTAAATCATTATCTGGGATCTAATTACGCAGCTCATCAGGTTTGTATCGATGTAAGCTATGAAGAACTTATGCCATTGACTAACTCTCTTCTAGCTCTTTCTAGTATATTTATTGCTTTGTTTGCTAATAGTTCAGTCGGTGAAAACAAAATTTTTCAAAATCATGATGAAAGAGAATATCGTTGGGATTTTTGGCCTAGCAATCATCCGAACCGCCTGCAATTACCAAGTCGCAAATTTGCCAGTTTCACAGAATATTTAAAGTATAATTTTGAGGTTCCTTTCGTCGCTGTAAAGCGACCAAATAGTTTCTGTATTGTTGAAGATGAAGTTAGTAATTTTGAGTATTTAGTCAAAGATAATTGGAAGGCTTTTGATGTGATCGACACTGAATACAAATTTCTTGAACCTACAATTAATGATGTTAATGAAATGAATCAGTATATTTTCCTGAAAACCAGGATAAAATACTTTTTTAAAAAGCAATCTTCATTATCAGATTTATTAAAAAACTATAAGGAGAATACATTTGACGATTTTGCTAAGGTAAATCTTGAAAAATTGTATTTAGAAAATAGAAGTATAGATGCTCAAAATTGGGATGAAATTATGGCTCCTTCTGCATTTATCCTCGGTCTAATTGAAAACCTGCCTCAGACAAAAAAAGTCGTCGATAGTCAACCTTGGGAATATTGGTTGGAACTGAGAAAAAGAACGATAAAAAGTAGTCTAAAAGTAGAAGAAGCTGTTTTAATTAGTCAAGAATTATTAGAAATTTCTAAGCAAGGATTGGTAAAAAGAAATATGGGAGAAGAAGTATATCTAGATTCCATTGCTAGGAACTTAAAAGACCAAAAATCTCCAGCAATGAAAGCTATTGAAGAATATCAAGATCGCGGCATCGATGGATATATAAAAAATAGACTAATTAACTTATAAATCGATTATTGGGACTTATAACAGCGATCGGACGCTGTTTACTGTTTACTGCTAGCTGGTATAAGTCACGCTACCTTCAAAACTTTCACCTCTAGTCTCTAAAAAAGAACGAGCCAGAAAAAAGCTACAAATAGATTTAGCATCAATAGCTTCCCCTACTAAAATAGCTTCTAAAAACTCTTGAGGAGATAGTAAAACCACCTCAATATCTTCATCATCATCTAAATTTAAAGGCTGCTGTAGCTTTTCTAAATCTTGAGCAAGAAAAGAGTAAATATATTCATCAGAATAACCTGGAGCGAGAGGAAATTTACCCAAGGAGATCCACTTCTTAGCACGATAGCCCGTTTCCTCTTCAATTTCCCGTTGAATCGTTTCTGCGGGATCTTCATTAACTTCAACAGTACCAGCCGGAAATTCCAAAAGTCGTCCTTTTAATGCAAAGCGATACTGACGCACTAAAACCAGTTTACCCTCTGGTGTAACAGGCACAGCCAAAGCACCGCCAGGGTGACGAATACATTCCCAGTCACCCTCAGCCCCATTCGGTAAGCGCAAACGATGGACATCAAAACTAAACTTCCGACCTTGGTAGAATAAGCGTTGTTGAATAATTTCTGGAGGTTCTTGACCGAGTACCATAGTAAGTTATAAACGACGGACACCAGAACAGTCTACCGCTTCTGTGAGTTCAGCGATCGCGCAATTTGTTACTGGATCGATCCAATCGGGAGCAATTTCTGCTAAAGGTACTAACACGAAACCTCTTTCTCTCATCCGTGGGTGAGGAATTTGCAACTCTGGTGTTTCCAGAATCAAATCTTCGTATAAGATCAGATCGAGGTCGAGCGATCGCGCCCCCCAACGTTCCCGACGCACTCTACCAAAATTTTTTTCCACTTTCAGTAACACCTGTAACAATTCTTGGGGACTTAGCTGCACCTCGAGCAACACACAGCCATTAATATAATCTGGTTGTGGCGGTCCCACTGGTGCAGTTTGATACCAACTGGAAACTGATTTTAAAGCAATACCAGGAGTTTGCGCCAACATCTCCACAGCTTCTCTGACAATTGTACGAGACTCACCTAAATTACTACCCAGCGCCACAGCAACTTTTTTCCCCTCTTTTATCATTCCATTCCTCACGACAGATGTATTTTGCAACTAACTTAAGTTATCAGAAAGTTGTCCATGATGAATAATACCAATTCTCAAAAAATATAGCGGTTTTTTTTGAGAAATAAAATTACAACGAACTAATAACAAATAAAAACACAATGGAACTCGATCGAACCCTTGGCGTTTGGCTAGCAGGACATAGAGATTACGTTTATTCCTTAGCCATAACCAGCGATGGAAACACTTTAGTTAGCGGCAGTGCCGACAAAACTATTCACATTTGGAACTTAAATAATGGCGAACAAAAAGCTATTTTAACAGGTCACTCAGACTGGATTCATGCTGTCGCTATTACTCCAAACGACGAAACAATTGTCAGTGGTAGTTTCGACAAAACAATTAAACTCTGGAACCTCAAAACAGGCGCAGAAATTCGGACAATAACCGGACATCAAGACCGAATTTATTCCTTAGCAATTACTCCCGATGGCAAGAAAATTTATAGCGGTAGCCAAGATACAACTATTAAAGTCTGGAACCTCGAAACAGGCGCAGAAATTCAGACTATTACTAGCCCTTCCGACTGGGTTTACTCAGTAGCAATTAGTCCTGATGGCAAAACTTTAGCAAGTGGCTGTGCCGATGGTAAAATTTATCTAATCGATTCAGGAGCGATCGCTGGTCATCGCGGTGCAGTCACTTCTGTCACCATTACTCCAGATAATCAAAGATTGATTAGTAGTAGTATTGACGAAACAATAAAAATTTGGAACTTAAAAACAGGTCAAGAAATAAAGACAATCAAGGCGCATTCTGATGGCGTAACTTCTATTGCAATTAGTCATGACGGGCAAAAAATAATTAGTGGCGGAAACGACAACTCAGTTAAAATTTGGTCGGCAATCACAGGTCAAGAAATTCACAGCTTTACTGGTCATTGGGATGCCGTTTTATCCGTAGCAATTAGCCCCGATGGAAAGACTATTGTTAGTGGTAGTCGCAACGATGTCATTAAAGTTTGGTTGATGGAATAAACCTAAGTTCGATATAATTCAATATATAGCAGAGAACGAATTAGTTAGGACATCCTCATTTTCGGAAAACCTTGCTAGCATAGGCTCTCATCACTGTTTACTGTTCACTGTTTACTGTTTACTGCTATAAAAGGTGAGGGGGAAAACTAAGCGAGAGCGAGCTTAGATCGACTAATCAATGATGCTTATTGAGAAGGGGAAAACCCAAAAAAATTAGATTAAATGAGTTGAATTACGCTCTTCTTAGAACTGAAAAAAAATTGGATTGCTGTGACGAAAAGTGTTTGGCGATCGCCAAAGACAGGAATAGCAAGTCAAGCAAAGCCGTTTAGACTGGACAATCATAAGCGACATCACCTACTGACTATTCTTCTATTCTTGCCAATACTGAGGCTGATTCAGCACTCTTGAACATTGAACCTTTCCTTGAATGCGCTCAATCACTCCTGCCAATAATCCTTGAACCATCCAGGCATTTGTATGTTCTGCCGGAATCGGATAGGGAGCCTCAAAGCCTAGGTTTCCTGCTGGTACAAAACCAAACCGTGGATAGTACCCTGGATGCCCTAGGACAAACACGAGTTCGACTCCCGATTCTCTTAACTGTTTCAAACCTTCATGAATCAATTTTTTGCCAATGCCTCGCTTTTGTAGCCTAGGGATAACTGCCAAAGGTGCAAGAATCCGACTAGACACAGACTCTACCGTGGTCTGGACACCAGTTGCCACAATTGTTGTTTTACTGAAGAGAATGTGTCCAAACAATTCTCCATTTTCTTCCGCCACTAAAGATAGTAATGGTGCTGCTGTTCGATCGTCGAATAATTTAGTTACCAATTCAGCAATTTCTCGACCTTCTGCTTCACCGAATGCTTGGAAATGGATTTGAGTAATTGTCGGTATATCTATCTGTGTTGATTGTCTAATTTCCAAAGTCTCTAACCTCTGTAGCGGAGCCAAATCAAAAAGTATATTATACTTCTTCCCGGCCCACGAAGGCGAGCTACTCTGGAGAAGTCTATGTTCGTGTAGCTGCCCGTTTACGGGTTCGGCAGAAAATCAATCTAAACTACTTACTTAATTCCTTGTCTCACCGGAATTTTAATCCAAAACTCCGTACCTTTACCTAGCTGAGAAACACATTCTAATGAACCACTATGTTTTTCCACTACAATTTGATAACTAATAGACAAACCTAAACCAGTTCCTTTCCCCACGGGTTTAGTGGTAAAAAATGGATTAAATAATCGCTCTTTAACTGCTTTTGTCATTCCCGGACCATTATCCGCAATTAAAATTACTACTTTTTGAGAATCAACTAACTCAGTTTTAATCGTTATCTGACTGGGATTTGCATTTATCTCTTCCTGAGAACGTTGACTATTGTAATCGTCTAAAGCATCGATAGCATTAGTTAAAATATTCAAAAAAACTTGATTTAACTGACCAGCATAACATTCAACAACTGGTAATTGACTATAATCTTTGATTACTTTTATTTCCGGGTGACTGGGCTTAGATTTGAGACGACTTTGAAGAATCAATAAACTATTATCAAGTCCTTCGTGAATATTAACTTCTTTCATTTCAGCTTCGTCAAGGCGAGAAAAATTACGCAATGATAGTACAATTTTGCGAATACGATTGGTTCCAACTTTAATCGAGTCAATAATTTTGAGAAAATCTTCAACTAAAAATTCTAAGTCAATTTCTTCTATTAAATTGGCAATCTCTGGATGTGGATTAGGATAATATTTTTGATAAAGTTTGACAAGTTTTAGTAAATCATTGGTGTAGTTTTCTGTATGAGTAAGATTGCCATAAATAAAGTTAACTGGATTATTTATTTCGTGAGCTACACCCGCAACCAGTTGACCTAAACTAGACATTTTTTCTGCTTGGATTAACTGGTTTTGTGCTTGACGAAAGTTTTGCAAAGCGTTTTCTGCTTGCTCTTTTGCTTGTAATAATTCCTCTTCTGCTTGTTTGCGATCGCTGATATCTGTAGAAATTCCACAAATAGCATAAACATTTCCGCTTGTATCATAAAAAGGAAATTTACTAGAGATATAAGTCTGGAAAGTATCATTAACTTTAACAGTTTCTTCCCATTGCATAGGAATCCCTGTTTTGATAACTATCCGATCGTTTTCTCGTAATTTATTAGCAACTTCTTCTGGATGAATATCATAGTCATTTTTGCCTTTTATTTTCTCGTTAATTAGGTCAAATAAATGCTCAAATTGGCGATTTATGAGTAAATAACGTCCCTCGATATCTTTAATATAAATTACTTCCGGAGAGTTGTCGAGGATAGCTTGTAGTCGCTCTTCACTTTCTCTTAATGCTTTTTCTGCTTCTTGTTGTTCGGTAATATCAATTCCGGTGCTAATAATATATTCAATAGTTCCTTCTTCATTAAGAAGTACCGTATCTGACCAAGCAATTAAACGTTGTTTACCATCCTTAGTTAACCAATAACTTTCATATTTTTTCGGAAAACTACTAACTTGTAAATCCCCCGATAAAAATTTTTCCGCTTCCACTGTTTCGGAAGACAAAAATAATTGCCAAAAGCATTTACCTTGAACTTCTTGAAAATTATATTTGGTTGTTTTTTCGCAAGCTTTATTGAAGCGAATAATCCGTCCTTGAGAATCTAAAACTACTACTAAAGCCCCGGCTATTTCTAACGTTGCTGCTGCAAAATTACGTTCTATTTCTACTTTATGAAATAGTTCCTGTACCTGCGCTGTCATTTGATTAAAGGTTGTTGCTAGAACACTCAATTCATAGGGACTGGTAATGTTGACTTGAGTATCAAAATTTCCTTCACTAATTTGCGTAGCCGCAGATGTAAAAAATTTGAAAGGTGAAACAATCCGTTGGGAGAGAATAAATCCCGCCGCGATCGCTGCTATAATTACAGCAATTAGGGCTTCTACCGTTCTCTTCACCATACTGTGAATAGGAGCATAAGCTTCGGTGAGAGGTAGTTCAACAACTAAATTCCAACCTAAACTAGGAATTGGTGCTGTTGCTCCTAATACTTTGACATCTTTTAATCCTCTATAAACATGAGGTTTTTGATAAGATTTATTAGATTTAAGATATCCTAATAAAGGATTTTGGGAAAGGTTTTGCCTTTGAAAATTATTTTGCGTGCTTCCTTTTTCAGCAATTAAAAAATTTTTTTCATCAACCACATAAACGTGACCTGTTTTACCTACTTCTGTTTGCGAGACAACAAACCAGAGAAAGCTAAGATTAATTTTAGCAAATAATACGCCATCGACTCGATCTTCGAGATTGCGGATTGGCACTGCTAGGGTTATCATTGGTATACCAGTTGTGGGATTAATTTCCACTGGACTGATATATTCTTCTTGCTGTTTGAAGGTACGCGTAAATAAAGAAGAATCAGCAAGATTTTTGTATTTTACCTGTTCGGAGGGGGAAACTGCGACTACTGGATTACCTTTGCTATCTAAAATGCTTACGAATTCATAAGCATCGTTGTGACGAATTAATCCTTCTAGTAAACTTTGCTGAATTTGTGGAGAATAGTTAGTTATTCCTCTAACTCTAGCTAGATAACTTAGTCTACCATGCAAGTCATCCAAATAATTGTTAATCTGGCTAGCAGTAATTTGGGAAAGCTCTTTTTGCAACTTTCGTGACTGTTGAAAATGATAGTTAAAGCTGAGATAAAGAAGTATTCCTCCGGTTGACAAAACACTTAAAATGCCCATAATAATAAGACTAAAACCTAGCTGATTGGCAATAGAAAAGAACCTATTCCAAAAGGTTATTTTCCTATTTCTAGAGTCAGCTAAAAGACGACTAGAGTCTCGATTTTTCATCAACTTTCACTAAATTAATACTTACTATTTTGATTTATTTGCTTCCCGAATTTCGTTTTTTTATAATATTTTTACTAGCTCAAATATTAGAGAATTGTTTTTTTTAGCTTAGGGAAGCTAAGTTTATTTTTAGGTTACAGAACAAGTATGAAAAACTCGTGAAAGAGCATTTTGGGTATTCGAGTGATTTGAGCGATCGCCAATCTCCTCCTGTAAATTAGGGATACTACCATCAGTATGCTTCACTTTAAGATATACAAGCAAGGTGAAAATCTATGTAAATTCTTGCAAGCAATTATGGATAAATCTCAATTTCTCCAGTAATAACTCGGTTGCGAGCAGTGTTAAAAGCTGCTTCTTCTTCTGGGGTTAGCATTCCCCGAAAGGGAGCAAAATCATAAATCTTCTCTTTGAGACCAAATTTATACAGTTTCCCTTCCCAGCGCCCTTGCTGCATTAAAGTCGCGGCATTTAAAATTAACTGAGGTATATCTTGCAAAACACTGGTTAAAATGCGATCGGGTGCTAGTTCGTACTGATCTTTTGTCCAACCGATAACATATATTCCCTCTTTTTTGGTTACTGTTTTGATTGCAGCTACACCTGCTTCATCTGCATTGAAGGCGAAAATATCAACTCCCGCAGCTAGCAAATCAAGTGCAACTTTGGTTGCTTTTTCTTCATCAGTCCAAGTTCCTAAAAATTTAGTAAAAACTTCAATTGATTGGTTAGTTGCTTCTGCTCCGCGTTTAAATAATGTTGCTTCTTCTTGATAAACTGGATAATTTTCTCCTACTACATAAGCTACTTTATTACTTTTGGTTTTCATCGCTGCTAACAACCCAGTTAAATAGCCGACTTCTCCAGAGCGAAAACCTACAGCGCCTAAGTTATGATTGTTTCCTGGATAGGTTGTTATCAAAGCAAATTTTGTCCGCGGAAATTCCTGAGCTACAATCTCAGCAGAATTAATGTAACCACCACTATGACCGATAATAAAGTCATATCCTTCTCGAGCATATTTTCGCATTACTTCTTCACTGTCAACATTAGATACATACTCTTGATAGGCAATTTGAGCCTGATAGTTTTTTTCAATCGCTCTCAATCCTTCGTAACCAGCTTGACTCCAACTTTCGTCTTCTTTCGAGCCGCTTAAAAGCATTGCTACTTGGAAGTTGCTGGGAGTTTCCACCTTTGAAGAAGTTTCGGTATCGGAGGGCGATCGCTGGCAACTTACAACCAATAATAATGTTAAAATTGCCAGGAAAAAGCTAATTAAAAAATTTTGATGGCGCATACGAGTTGGCTACTCTTCTCAGGTAAAATTAATTAAAATTTTAATTAGACGAAGCAAAATATACTCAGAGTGATTTTACTCTAATATAGGAAACTGAAGTTAGGGAACAGCTATTTACAATTAGAAATATGTCTCAACTGCCAATTTATCTTGATTGTCATGCCACAACACCCCTAGACGAACGGGTTTTGTTAGCAATGCTACCCTATTTTACAAAACACTTTGGCAACCCTTCCAGCATTACTCATGCTTATGGCTGGGAAGCGGAAGCGGCGGTGAAGCAAGCCAGAGAAATTTTGGCAGATGCGATTAATTGTACGCCAGAAGAAATTGTTTTTACGAGCGGTGCGACAGAGGCAAATAATTTAGCAATTAAAGGCGTTGCTGAAGCTTATTTCAACACGGGTCGGCATATTATTACTGTCCAAACTGAACATCGAGCAGTTTTAGATCCTTGTGCTTATTTAGAAACTCTAGGTTTTGAAGTAACATACTTGACAGTAGAAAAGGATGGTTTGCTCAACTTAAATTTGCTAGAGCAAGCAATTCGCCCGGATACGATTTTAGTGTCAGTAATGGCAGCTAATAATGAAATTGGCGTGTTGCAACCAATCGCCGAAATTGGCGCAATTTGTCGGGAACATCAAGTATTGTTTCATACCGATGCCGCACAAGCGATCGCGAAAATTCCTTTGGATGTAGAGGATATGAAGATTGATTTAATGTCCTTGACAGCACATAAAGTTTATGGTCCAAAAGGTATTGGCGCTCTTTATGTTCGTCGTCGTCAGCCGAGAGTGCGTCTCGCTGCTCAAATTCAAGGTGGCGGACAAGAGCGAGGCAGGCGATCGGGTACGCTATATGTACCGCAAATTGTCGGTTTGGCTAAGGCGGTAGAATTAGGCTTAGAGGAAATAGACTCGGAGTCAAAACGCCAAGTTCACTTACGCACCAAATTATGGCAGCGAATTAGTCAACTAGAAGGAATTTACCTTAACGGTCATCCAACTAAACGTTTATCTGGTAATCTAAATATTAGCGTCGAGGGTGTAGATGGTTCGGCACTGTTGTTAGGTTTACAACCAGTAACAGCAGTTTCTTCGGGTTCAGCTTGTTCGTCAACATCAACTGCTCCGTCTCACGTTCTCACAGCACTCGGACATCCAGAGTCTCTGGCTTATGCTTCAGTGAGATTCGGCATTGGGAGATTTAATACCGAAGCGGAGATAAATCGAGTAGCACAACAAGCGATCGCTACGATCAAATCTCTCCGACAAGCTCAAAGCTTGACCTCGTCCAGTGTAACTAGCAAACTTTAATTGCACAAAGTTAGCGCGAGTCGGAAACAACTTGTCCGCAAGCCGAGAATAGCGCGCGACAAGGGATTTTAGCTAGGGTCTAGGCGGTTCATTACAGAAGGGTAGTATAATTATTGTCAGTGGTATGAGCTAATCTCCACTCCTTCCACCCAAAAATCCACCTCGACCACCGAAGATCGGAGAGTTTACCAAAGAAAACTTGGGTCTAAAGTCGGTGTCCTTCTAGGGCGGCTTTGGTCTTACAATGAAGAAAGCTGATACACCACTCAAGGCTCACCCTATGGTCGGAACCTTCTGCGTAAGGGTCAGCACCCCAAGTATTTTTCCAGGTATGTTAGTAGGGTCGGGCAGACCCGAAAAATGCTCGCTGAGGGTAAAGAATCCGGGGATTGTAATTAGCAAGCTAATCATAATCTAGGTTCTCCCGTTGAAGCGAGAATTCTCTCGCCTAAAGGCAGAGGAGTGTCAACTTGGCACAAATGTAGAGACTGCCTGCTGTAGTCTCTTTCAGACAGTGGATAGCTTTTATAGATTAACAGCACTTGGGGATAAGTGCAGTAACAACCTGTGTTTTCATCGCTCCGGGTTTGGCGACTCGCTAAAACAGTTTTTTTCACAAGCAAAGTCAAAAGGCAAAATGCAACAGATGCCTAAATTTGCAATTAAGTTTTGAGGAAATTGAATGCCGAAACAAATTATTATCGCAGAGCAACATCATATAGCTGCTGTTTTTTGGGAAGATCAAATCCAAGAACTTGTCGTCGCTACTGGTAATCAACAAGTCAGCGATATTTATCTCGGTATTGTCGAAAATGTCATACCTGGGATAGATGCCGCTTTTGTGAACATTGGTGATGCAGAGCGAAATGGCTTTATTCACGTTACAGATTTAGGTCCTTTGCGCTTAAAACGTTCTGCTGATACGATTACAGAACTATTAACACCGCAGCAAAAAGTATTAGTACAGGTAATGAAAGAGCCAACGGGCAACAAAGGTCCGAGGCTGACAGGTAATATTACTTTACCAGGACGTTATTTGGTACTAATGCCTTATAACAAAGGAGTAAACTTATCGCGCCGGATCAAAGATGAAGACGAACGCTCTCGATTGCGAGCATTAGCAATTTTAATCAAACCCGCCGGGATGGGGTTACTGGTGCGAACAGAAGCCGAGGGTAAAGCAGAAGAAGCGATCGTTGAAGATTTAGAATTTCTGCAAAAACAGTGGGAGTCAATCCAAGAGCAAGCTAATTACACCAGACCTCCAGCGTTGCTCAACCGAGACGATGACTTTATTCAGCGCGTGTTGCGAGATATCTATACAGCCGATGTAAATCGGATCGTCGTAGACTCTCACACCGGATTAAAGCGAGTCAAGCAACAGTTATTCAACTGGAGTGGCGGTCGTCCACCAGAAGGCGTTTTAATCGACCACCATCGCGATCGCTTATCAATTTTAGAATACTTCCGCGTCAATGCCGCAATTCGAGAAGCTCTCAAACCAAGAGTAGATTTACCTTCTGGTGGCTATATCATTATCGAGCCAACAGAAGCATTAACCGTTATCGACGTTAACTCGGGTTCCTTTACCCGCTCCGCCACCTCACGAGAAACAGTTTTATGGACAAATTGCGAAGCCGCAACAGAAATTGCTCGTCAGCTTCGCCTGCGTAACATCGGCGGCGTGATTGTCGTTGATTTTATTGACATGGACTCACGTCGCGACCAACTCAAACTCCTCGAACACTTTAACAAAACATTAAAAGCGGACAAAGCTAGACCCCAGATAGCTCAACTATCCGAACTTGGTTTAGTCGAACTAACTCGTAAACGTCAAGGAAAAAACATTTACGAGTTATTTGGGAAAAACTGCCCCACCTGTGAAGGATTAGGGCATTTAGTTCACCTTCCAGGAGAGCCAATAATCGCACCAGTCGCCGAAAGTCCGATTCCAGCGAACACCAGCACAATGACTTTAAAGCCCTCAGAAAATCGCTCCCAGGAAATTGAGGCACTATTCGATCTGGATGTAGAAGAAGATGAACCAGAAATCGATCTGCTCCATCATCCCAGCTATCAAGAGCAACTCGGAGGTACTAACACTCGTCGTCGTCGTCGCCGTCGCGTCAACGAAACGAATGTAGAAATCGAACGACCTAATACTCGCAATCTTAGTAGCAACGGAAATGGCTCAGAATTAGATTTCTCGCCAGAACCAGAGCGAGAAAAATTTCCTCCCAGCCGGATTTCACGACGAGATGATTTAAGGTCAGAGAAAGAAAAGATTACTGTCGAAATGTCTCCTCTCGAACAAGACGTATATGCTTTAATGGGCGTTTCCCCACTGCTGCGCTTAGATCGAGAAATCAAAGATCCCAGGTCATATATCATCGACGTAAAAACCGCAGGAAAATCAACACCCTCAGAAGTAGAGGTAATGGAGGAAGAATCTGCTGAGACAGTAATTCCAGCCACAAATACCGATGTCTCAGAATCGGTTGCCACCTCTGAAGAGGATTCAGAACGCAGTCGTCCTGTAGTCCGTCGCCGTCGCCGTCGCTCTTCGGCAAAATAAGCCAAAATATTTCCTCATTAATTCAATGCTCGATCGGGTTTCAACTCTAGGATTAGATTGCTCTAAACCATCTAAATTATTCGGCACTCCAGGACTGATTGCTGGTGTTGATGAAGTGGGACGGGGTGCTTTATTTGGTCCAGTCGTAGCAGCAGCGATAACGATTCCCTCAACAAGTTGGGAACAATTGGCGAAAATAGGGGTGAGAGATAGCAAACAGTTGTCAGCAAAACGGCGATCGGAACTTGCCCAAGAGATGCAGAGGCTATCTTTGAGTTGGAGTATTGCTTGGGCGAGTAGAAAAGAAATAGATCGATTAAATATTTTTCAGGCATCTTTGCTAGCGATGAAGCGGGCTGTAATTAAGCTCAAGCCGCAACCAGCAATCTGTTTGGTTGACGGTAAGCACCAACTTCCTTCTTTAGGTGTGCCGCAGAAAAATTTGGTTAAAGGAGACGAGCGATCGCCGATTATTGCGGCAGCTTCAATTATTGCTAAGGTCTGGCGAGACGAGTTGATTTTGCGTTTTGCCCAAAAGTATCCGGATTATGGATTGGCTACCAATAAAGGCTATGGAACAAAACAGCATTGCTTGGCTTTACAGCAATATGGTCCGACATCTCAGCATCGGATGTCTTTTAGTCCTTGCCAGGTTTCGCGTTAACTTTTTGTGGGGAACTGAAGACAGAAATTGGTTGTCAAGGAGGGCACTATAGCAGTGAACAGTGAATAGTAAACAGTGAACAGGGATCGGAGCCTAGCAAGGTTTTCCGCAAATGAGGATGTCTTGAGCTATCTCGTTCTCTGCTCTAGCATCGAATTGTCAGATTGGCTCTCACCACTAACTGCTGATTCAGTCTAGTGGTGGTATTAGTCAACCAGTAGGGTTTTTTGCGGTTGAAAGAGTCTTAGCTGGAGCGATTTTTGTCTCTTCTTGAATGTTGTTATTCGCCCAGAGGTGGTAGTCTTCGATAAGCTGAGAAACTAACCTTTGTTTAATTCTTAACAGCACGCTCTTGAGTAGTCCGTTACCTGTAGTTTCTAAAATCGGTCTGGGTGTTAGCCAAAGTGGAGGTGGTAACTCGACTTTTACTTCTAAGTCTGCTTTACCTTGAAGATAGGTCTTGCCATTGTGTTCTTGAGGAAACAATCGTCCTTGAACTTTCAAAAAAAAGCGATCGTTGATATATTCTACGCCGCGAATTTCGCAGTCTTCGGATTGTAAATATACTGTGCCGTCGGGGGCTGACCAAACTTTCAGCACTACAGTTGGTTGAAAATGGTATATATCCAAAAAGTTTAAGGGGCGCATTTTTAAGCGAAAATAAGATTCGGAAAGCTGATCCATCAGTTTCTGATTAGCGATCGCCCGCACTAACCGTTGTGGTTGGCGTAAATAGTGTCGAATTGGTACTGACTGTTCTTCGACCGCTATTTTTACGGACTCTGAGGCTGTAAAGCGAATATTCATCAAAGGTAAAACTCTTACTGCTGTTTTTTTAATTTTAGTTTGCAATTCTTCACGTTTAGCACAGACAATCTGCTCTTTTTTCGGGAAGATAATCTTAGATCGTAAACTAATATGTATCTGTCTTCACTTTTGATCGTAAAAGTTTACACAATCTCGGTGCTTCTTTCTCAGGCAATAGAGAACTCAGAGGTTACTTGAGAAAAAGAAGGATAAAATTAACTCCACAAGCTGATGACTAGCGATCGAGGAATTTGAAATTAAGATTTTTTTGCTTAATAGTAGGTAATTATGGCGATTTCAATTGCATACTTAGGACCGAGTGGTACTTATACCGAGGCAGCCGCCTTAGCCTATAGAAATTGGCTCAAAACCGAAACCGAACAAGAAGGTTTGTTATGTCCTTATCCGAGTATTGCTCAAACTTTGCGCTCTGTGACTGCTCGACAGGCAGATGTAGCAGTAGTACCTGTAGAAAATTCGATTCAAGGAAATGTGGCAAGTACCTTGGATACAGTTTGGGAGTTAGATCGACTGCAAATTCAGCACGCCCTGGTTCTCCCGGTGGAACACGCACTTTTATCTCGCGCCAAGTCACTTGCGGATTTAGAAACTGTTTATTCCCATCCTCAAGCTTTGGGACAGTGTCAGAAATGGTTAGAACGCTTAGGAGCTAAGGTTCAGTTAATTCCTACTAATTCTACGACTGAGGCGTTACGGTATTTAGATAAAGAACCAACTGCTGCGGCGATCGCGTCTATCCGAGCCTCTCAGCTATACAATTTGCCGATTCTCGCCTCGAATATTAATGATTATCCAGACAATTGTACTCGTTTTTGGGTTTTGGGGCTATCAAGCTCCAGCAATGGTAGTCATATTTCTTTAGCTTTTAGCGTCCCAGCTAACGTACCAGGAGCGTTGGTCAAACCACTCTCAGTATTTGCTGAAAGAGAAATTAACCTCACGCGGATTGAGTCTCGTCCCACTAAGCGATCGCTCGGAGAATATCTTTTTTTTATTGACTTAGAAGGCAATGCTGAAGAACCCTCTACTCAAGCCGCTTTAAAGGAATTAACCACTTACACAGAGGTGCTAAAAATTTTTGGTAATTATGATATTCTACCGATGCGTCTTAGTAAATCTTAATCTAAAGCATCTTTAAGAGCCGTGCGAGCGGCTAGATGATTGAGAGTTGAAGAGAGAATTTCCGCTTCTCTTTGCAAGCGCTCTGCCGTATCCTGCATTTCTAAAAGACTTTGTTGCTCTGAGGCTACTCGATACAGATTGCTAGCAACCCAGTAGGATAACTCTACGGGTAAAGTCGGAAGGTCTTCTCGAAGATCGATTTGGCGATCGCTTAACTTGGCTGATAGATGTACTACATTCCGTAATAATTGTTCGACCTCTGTTGCTAGTGGTTGGAGATCTTCGTTAGGAGGTCGATCTTCAATCCACTGTACCAAACCAACTCGATAAGGTTTTTCACGAACATATTCGAGAACGCGAAAGCGTTGCTGTCCTAGAGTCAACATTTTCATCCGGTCATCTGGCAAACGCTGACAGTGAACTATCTCCGCACAACAGCCGACTTTAGCTATTTGACCTTGAATCGGGTCAAACATCAAGACACCAAAACGGCGATCGCTCTCCAGAATCGTGTTCATCATAATTCTGTAACGAAACTCGAAAATGTGCAGGGGCAGAGGGCGACCTGGAAACAAGACTACGTCTGGTAGGGGAAATAAAGGAAGTTCTCTCACCGCAATTGATGAAGAAGGTGCCATTAGATACTGGTCTCAAGACTAACGATTTCTTTCACTTTAACTAATTTAACTAATTTCTCAGGTAATTTTCAGAGCAAAAACCCTTTAGATTAATTCTAAAGGGCTCAAATAGCACTCTTTTACAGTTTTACTTCGATATCCACACCTGCGGGTAAGTCTAGTTTCATCAAGGCATCAATTGTTTTTGAAGAAGGTTGGTAAATATCGATGAGCCGACGGTGGGTACGAGTTTCAAAATGTTCTCTGGAATCTTTATCTACGTGGGGCGATCGCAGTACACAATAAATTTTCCGTTTAGTGGGCAAGGGAATCGGTCCGATTGCCGTTGCGTTCGTTCTATTAGCTGTATCGACTATTTTCTCACAGGAAGTATCTAGTAAGCGTCGGTCAAATGCTTTGAGACGAATGCGAATTTTTTGTTGCTGAATTGTTGCCATTTTTAGTTGTCCAGGTTCAAAGCCAATTTTCTATTATAGCAGTTTAATTTTGCCAATAAAAAGCTATTTTTCGCTTGACAAATTTACTTAAATGTGATAAATGAATCGAGTCAAAAGCGAGCAAGAAGGCAGCCTGTGCCTTCTGCTCGAATTCAGGGAAGGATCGGATCTACTTGAGGATCTTCGATACTACTCCCGCACCAATAGTGCGACCGCCTTCACGGATAGCAAAACGCATTCCTTGCTCGATCGCGATCGGGTTAATCAACTCCACATTCATTTTGATGCGATCGCCAGGCATAACCATTTCTGCTGGGCTACCATCATCAGCAGTAAAAGCTGTAATTGTTCCCGTCACATCAGTAGTCCGAACATAGAATTGAGGGCGATAGTTAGGAAAGAAAGGAGTATGACGACCACCTTCTTCTTTTTTCAGCACATAAACCTCAGCTTCAAACTCAGTATGAGGAGTAATCGAACCAGGTTTAGCAATCACCATACCGCGTTCAATCTGATCTTTTTGGATACCGCGAAGCAATACGCCAACGTTATCGCCAGCCATTCCTTCATCCAAAGTTTTTTGGAACATCTCCACACCAGTAACGGTAGTGCTTTTAGTATCCTTAATTCCTACTAACTCAACCGTTTCGCCAACCTTAACCTTACCACGTTCAATCCGTCCGGTAGCCACAGTTCCCCGCCCAGTAATCGAGAACACGTCTTCTACTGCCATCAAGAAAGGTTTATCCACATCTCGTTCCGGCGTAGGAATATACTCATCGACGTTATCCATCAACTCGTAGATTTTATCTACCCATTCATTATCACCTTTCTTAATATTCGGATCTTTCGTTAAAGCTTCTAAAGCCAACAAAGCCGAACCTGCAACTACAGGAATATCATCACCTGGAAAATCGTAGCTACTCAGCAATTCGCGAACTTCTAGTTCTACTAATTCGAGTAATTCTTCGTCATCAACTTGGTCTTGTTTGTTCAAAAAGACAACGAGACTCGGAACACCTACCTGTTTTGCCAGCAAGATATGTTCGCGGGTTTGGGGCATCGGACCATCTGCTGCCGAAACCACAAGAATTCCTCCGTCCATCTGCGCTGCCCCAGTGATCATATTTTTTACATAGTCAGCGTGTCCAGGACAATCCACATGAGCATAGTGCCGATTATCTGTTTGATATTCCACGTGAGCAGTATTAATCGTGATCCCACGTGCTTTTTCTTCCGGTGCCGCATCGATATCTTCGTATTTCTTTGCGGTTGCCTTGCCAGAAGCCGCCAACGTCAGCGTAATCGCTGCTGTTAAAGTGGTTTTCCCGTGGTCTACGTGACCGATAGTGCCGATATTAACGTGAGGTTTATTCCTTTCAAACTTTGCGCGTGCCATAACCGATTAGTGAATTTTTGATTGAGTACGATTCAATTTGGGAATTGAAAATTAGCGACTGTTCAGTAACTTGAGCCTTTTAATTTTAAATGGTTGGTTGACCAAAAAACAGCATTAACTTTTAGCTTTTCCTAGTCAACCCCATTTCCCTTCTCAAGTTTTTAATCTTCAGCCACCTTTAGTTTTAGCGATAATCGCTTCAGCCAATTGACGAGGAACTTCATCGTAGTGGCTAAACTCCATAGAGAAGATACCACGACCTTGAGTTTTCGAGCGGATATCAGTAGCATAACCAAACATTTCTGCCAAGGGAACAGTGCTAGATACTTTCGCCAGACCATCTTCAGAGTTCATTCCCTCAATTTGACCTCGACGAGAATTTAGGTCGCCAATCACATCTCCGAGAAAATCTTCCGGTACTTCTACCTCGACTTTCATTGTTGGCTCTAATAATACTGGATTCGCTTTGTGAACAGCATTCTTAATGCCTATCGATCCAGCTATTTTGAAAGCCATTTCCGAAGAGTCTACTTCATGATAAGAACCATCGACCAAAGTCACCTTGAGGTCAATTACGGGATATCCTGCCAAAATACCCGATTCACAAGCTTCTTTAATCCCTTGCTCTACAGAAGGAATATACTCTTTGGGGATTGAACCACCAACAATTTTGGAGACAAACTCTAAGCCTGCACCAGATTCTGCGGGTTCCACTTCCAGAACTACGTGACCGTATTGACCTTTACCACCACTTTGACGAATATGCTTACCTTCTGCGTTAGTAGCTTTACGAATAGTTTCGCGATAAGCTACTTGCGGTTGACCCACATTTGCCTCTACTTTAAACTCCCGCAACATTCTGTCTACGAGAATTTCTAAGTGTAATTCGCCCATTCCGGCAATCACCGTTTGATTAGTTTCTGGGTCGAGGCTAACGCGGAAGGTCGGGTCTTCATCTGATAGCGCTTGGAGTGCTTTGGAGAGCTTCTCCATATCGTTCTTGGTTTTCGGTTCTACTGCTACCGAGATCACTGGCTCTGGAATATAAAGAGATTCCAAAATAATTGGATTATCTTGATCGCAGAGGGTGTCTCCGGTAGTAGTCTGCTTCAGCCCGACAGCAGCACCTAAGTCTCCTGCGCGTAACTCGTCTACTTCAATCCGCTCGTTAGATTTCAGCACGATGAGGCGCGAAACCCTTTCTTTTTGTTGAGTAGTGGAGTTATAGACGTAACTACCTTTTGCCAATACTCCGGAGTATACCCTCATGAACGTTAAACGTCCGTAGGGATCGGAAGCAATCTTAAAGGCAAGAGCAGAGAATGGTTCATCATCGCTCGCCTTGCGTACTGCTTCTGTATCATCTGGCAACTTACCTTTAATCGGTGGAACCTCAATCGGAGCAGGTAGATAATCTACAACTGCATCTAATAAAAGCTGTACACCTTTGTTTTTGAAAGCTGAACCGCACAACAAGGGAACGATCGCGCCTTCGTTAGTTCCTTTACGCAAAGCCAAGCGAACTTCTTCTTCAGTAAATTCTTCTTCCAGAGCGTATTTTTCTAGCAGTGCTTCATCGGTTTCGGCGATCGCCTCAAGCAACTTACCTCGATACTCTTGAGCAACTTCTTGAACTTCTGCGGGAATTTCTGTGTCTTCGATTTCTGTTCCCAGGTCGTTGGTGTACATTTTGGCGCGCATTCGTACCAAGTCAACAATGCCTCGAAACTCGCTTTCGCTGCCAATGGGAATTTGGATGGGAACTGCGTTTGCTCTTAAACGGTCTTTGATTTGTTCGTAGACTTTAAAGAAGTTTGCCCCAGTTCTATCCATCTTATTGACAAAGGCAATCCGAGGCACTTGGTATCGGTCTGCCTGTCTCCAGACAGTTTCTGATTGGGGCTGAACACCTCCGACTGAGCAGAATACAGCAATTACACCATCCAAAACCCGCATCGAGCGTTCCACTTCAATCGTGAAGTCTACGTGACCTGGAGTATCAATAATGTTGATCTTATGGTCGCGCCAGCTTGTGGTAATAGCAGCAGCGGTGATGGTAATCCCTCGCTCTCTCTCCTGTTCCATCCAGTCCATGATCGCTGTACCTTCATGAACTTCGCCCAATTTGTGAGCGATACCAGAATAAAACAGAATACGTTCAGTCGTTGTTGTCTTGCCCGCATCTATATGAGCTGCAATTCCGATGTTGCGAACTCTCTCTAGCGGGATATTACGTGCCACGGTTACCTCCTTTGTCAAGCAGGAAAAGATTTTTTTTCGTTGCTTTATATTTACACTATTTACAATTCTATACTTTTTTTTAACTTTTCAGGGTGAAAGCAACCCCATCCCTAACAATTCCATCAGAATGTTGTCGGCGTACCAGTTTATTATTTAAATGGGCTTTCCTAACCAGCTACGCTGCTAGCAAATCTTTTGGCACTAATTTTTCTGGTTTTAGTAGCGATAGTGGGCAAAAGCTTTATTTGCTTCTGCCATGCGGTGCGTTTCTTCCCGTTTGCGAATTGCAGATCCTGTTTCGTTGGCTGCATCCATAATCTCGTTCGCTAACTTACTTGCCATTGTTCGCCCAGATCTACTTCGGGAGTATTGCACTAACCATCTTAGCGCTAAGGTGCTGCCACGACCCTGACGTACTTCCATCGGTACTTGATAGGTTGCACCCCCAACCCGACGAGCTTTTACTTCTACTAATGGTGTCAGATTACGAACTGCTTTTTCAAATACTTCTAGGGGGTCGTTCCCGGTGCGTTCCTCAACCATTTTCATCGCATCATAGACAATTCTCAAAGCTAATGATTTCTTTCCATGACGCATTATTCTCCGCACTGTCATACTGACCAAGCGGCTATTATATACGGGATCTGGAGGAACTGGGCGTTTTTTGATAACAGTTCGACGAGACATAATTATACTTACCTTGTAAATTTATTTCAATTTATTAGAATTCACTTCAGACAACAGTATTCTTGAGACTAAAATTTACTCTCAACTTCGCTATTTGCTAGTTTAGATGCTTGGAAAATAATTGAGCTTTTTCAGAACTCATTTTCGTCCTGTAATTTCTCTATTTTCCGAGGATACCTCAAGATCTCAAAATTTCGCTGGTGGCGTTCCCCAAAAATGGAATCTTTACTTAGGACGTTTAGTTCCATACTTAGAACGCCCCTGTCGTCTGTCTTTTACTCCTGTAGCATCTAGAGTACCGCGAATAATGTGATATCTGACTCCAGGTAAGTCTTTTACCCTACCACCCCGAATCAAAACTACCGAGTGTTCCTGTAAGTTATGACCAATACCAGGTATATAAGCAGTTACTTCAAAACCAGAAGTTAAGCGAACCCTTGCGACTTTACGCAATGCCGAGTTCGGCTTTTTCGGTGTTGTCGTGTATACTCTCGTACAAACCCCCCTTCGCTGAGGACATTGTTTGAGAGCTGGGGACTTAGTTTTCTTGTTTGCTGTCGATCTTTGTTTACGAATTAATTGCTGAATAGTGGGCATGAGTTAAAAAGTCTAGCCAGATTACCTTAAGCCTAAGTAATTCTTTACCTAGCTAAATGATTGACAATTTCCTATTATAATCTATCTACCTGGGGTGTTGTCAAGGATTATCTATAAGTTTTAGCTTAATTTTTTTTAGCAAAGGAGTTGCCACAGCTACAAGTGTTAGTAGCATTAGGATTATGAAAACGAAAGCCGCCTCCCATAAGATCTTCTGAATAATCTATATTCAGACCTTCTAGGAATTTATAACTTTCTGCATCTACGACTATCGAGATCCCGTTGCTATTGCAGACGATTTCTTTAACAGGGGGGGTTTCGTCAAACTCAAGAAGATAAAACAAACCAGAACAGCCTCCTGCTTCTACTTTCAAGCGCAATTGGCTGTCTAGTTTTTGACGAGTAGCCTGTAAACGTCTAATTTCGTTAGCGGCAGCTTTACTAAGATTAATCATCGATCGATCGCGATTACTGCTTTCTTGATTGGAGTAAAATTGATTGAGGATTTAGCGACGGGCGTAATCGTCTTGAAAACGAATAATATCATCTTCCCCCAGGTATTCACCATTCTGGACTTCGATCAATACCAGATTAATCACTCCAGGATTTTCTAAACGATGAGCAGTGCATTGGGGAACATAAGTTGATTGATTGCTAGCCAAGATTTCTTCTTTCTCGCCACAAACCACCTTAGCAGTTCCGGAAACAACGATCCAGTGTTCGCTGCGGTGATGGTGCATTTGCAAGCTCAGACGATGACCGGGCTTAACCTCAATCCGTTTAATTTTATATCCTTTTCCTTCTTCTAAAACTGTAAACGAACCCCAAGGACGTAATTCAGTAGCAGCGACAGCTTGAGAAGAAAGGTTGCTGGGTAAGGAAAACGAGGTAGCTGGAGTAGCTTGTTTCGACTGAACCATAATTTATATTTTTCTCCCCAAAATTTTAATATTTAGTGAACATTGCTTGCTCGTATCAATACGATTTGAGCTATTTCACTGACCCAAACATAACAAATCTTGGTCAGAGAGTGTTACCCCAATTAGGTGAGAGTAGACTTAATTTATTAACTCTTTATCTACTGGTTACTTTTACTTTAAGCAGGCTTCACATAAGTTTTGATTCAAGGTAAAGGTTGGAGAAAAATACCTATACCATTATGGATACGGGCTGCGGTGACGGGGGAGCGATCGAGTAATTGCCCTCCTAAATACAAAGAAGTTGAGCTACCACCATCGAGATTTAAAGCGTCAACTGCGCCTAAAAGCTGCATCAATTGAGCTAATTCTTGGAGATTAGGACCTTGACCCGCAACTCGACCATGAACAGTAGCAATAATTAAAGTACCATTATTGCTAGTCGCGATCGCGCTTCGGATTGCGGTTTGTTGACTGAAGGATTGACTAAATTTCTCAGCTTCGGGATCGAGGACAATTTGACGATTTTTCACTAAAAGTGGACCAGCACCGAGAATCTGAGGGTAATTGGCAAAATCCTCTGGCACTGCCACACTAGTAATATTGACTGTTGTGCCGAGAGGAAGATAATTAGCTGCTTCCGGGTAGGCACGTAAAGTTAGCAGATAGCCGTTACTAGGAATAGCAAATGAATCCTCGCCAGCTTTACCGGCTTGAAGTTGTCGAGTAACCAAGTTATTCTCGACAAGGACAATAATTTCGTTATCGATTAAGGTGGTGTAACTTGCGCCCCAAGCTGGTGTATAGCGAGCAATACCAGCTTGAACGTAACCACTATTGAGGAAGAGAACTGGTAAACGCTGTCCCACAGAAGTAGTTAAAGTTTCTCGTAAACTTAGGCGATCGAATCTGATTATCCCCTCATCATTCCAGGCGATCGCACCTCGATTGAGAATGGGTCCTGAATACCAGATTCCCTCACGACGAATTGCTCCTAATGGTAGTTGATTATTACGATTGAAAAATCCACCATTAATTGCTGCCAACGCTTTAGCTTCACGAGCCAGGGTTACTAACGGTTTTGTTCCCGGTAAGCCTTCGGGCGAAGCCCAAATGGGTTGGATCTGAAGATCGGGATTTACCTGGGGATCGATTTCCAACCATACCACCGGAAAGCGAGATTCTTCTAGCTCAATATATCTCTGTCGCCAAAGCACTCCAGGCATCCAGCGAATATCTCGCTCGAGCGTGGGTTCGTCAGTAATATCGATAACCAAACGATTTGGAGAAGGTAAACTCCAAACTCGCAAACCTTTTGCTGCGGTTAGGTTAAGGTGAACAATAATGCGTCCATTTTTACTTTCTAACCTTAACGGTGAAGGTTCTGACTCGGTAATTGAGTCTGGACTAACCGCGTCTTCCTGTTCAGTTTCCGAAACAGAAGGTGTAGTAGGGATTGGTGGAAAGCGCTCAAATAAAGCTGCTTCAGCAGTTGCAGGTAAAATCACGACTCCTCGATCTCTAGCTTGAGAAACCTGCCAAAAAGTAGGGCGATCCAGATCGAGAACGATGCGTTGACCCCAAGTTTGAGTTCCTAAACGAATATTTTCGATTTTGGCAGGAGTAAAGTCTATTTTCAGCGTGTCTCCTAATGCTTGAACTCTAGCTCCTGCTTGTGCAAGTAAATCGGTGACATCAAGATAACGGTAGGGATTGGCAAAGCGAGTTTGCAGAATCGGATTATTGGAGCTAGAGGAAAACCAACTTATCGGCTGTAGTGCCGGATTATTCGTACTTAATAGTTCCACCCCCAACGAGCTTGCGTCAGTGTCGGCGATCGCCAAGTGCGTTTGTTGTCCTTCCTGCCATTGCCTCCAAGCGACCGTCAAAGTAACGTTGTTAAGAGCAATTTTATTTCCCTGGATTGGGGCTGACGATTGTTGCACGATTTGCTCGACTGTAGTTTGGGGAATCTCTGCTGTGGATAAGCGATCGGATTGGGTAATTGTGGGAACCTCTACTGGTTCGGTAGCGGTAACAAATTTTTGATTGAAAGCTAAAGCGATGGCGAAGCCCGCCACAGGCATCGCTAGAGAAAAAAATGCTGTTAAAAGGTAGGATAGCACTCTAGTCAGCCACTTTTTCCTTTGGCTTTGTCTTAGTTGGCGAAATTTAAGTTGATTTTTGAGGATTTTCATGACAGTCTGATTTCGCTCCTAGAAAACCTAGGAAAGTTGATCTGTTCTGAGTTATTGACGCGATCGACTAAGATGTGCGTTTCTCTAGTTTTTGCGTGACTCGCGATCGCCACCAAATGTATTTTTGGCGGGAGAATAATCATGAAATGTTGACTTTCTCGTTACTGTTAACGTTGATTATGAGTAGCAGCGAATCTCACCGAAATAGGCTAGATTAACCACGAGCGCTCTTGGTTTCTCGATTAATACCATTCTTAGAGAAGACGGCTATTGAGAAGCAAAGTTGCCCGCAAAGAAAAAGGTAAGATTCTTGTTGATTGTTATCTTCGTGTGTTTGCGATAATATGGCTAGTCAATGTTTGCTGCATTTAAGGTAAGATATTCAGACTAGGGTTTTCATTACTCTAGAAATAGGTGCGTGGCAGATAAAGTTAATCGCTAGACACTAATTACCGGTGGCAAACGATTCTATTTCTTAATCGCCAAGATCGGAGATTAACTGCCTAAGCATGACTTTTGCCAGTTCGTCGGTCTAGTTCGAGTAGAGATAGACAGAAATTTTCTCTAAAAGTAAAATAAGCAATTCTTAGGTAACGCTCAAGTGCAGCATTTTATTGATTATTGTCAGTATAATAAGGGATCTCCGAGGGGATTAAACAGCCGTAAACGTAAAGAGGATCGATGCTACCCCAAAATACTGAATAAGGGGTCGATTTCCCAAGTTGCACGAGAATAACCCAAGGTCGGTGTGGGGTTCTACTGGGCTGCGGTAGGCATACCGTTTTCGTTTTCGTAGTGCCTCTCCAACAGTGACAACTGTTGCATAGCCCTTACCGCAAGGTAGGGTAGATTGGCATCTGGTCTAAGGTCAGGTCAATTGCTTTAAGGGCTGGACCGACCGACCTACTTGGGTTGAGGTAATGTAATTTGTTTATTATTTAAAGATTCGCTTACTTGTCTAGAAAAGGCGCGTGAGGGTTTATAGGTGTAGAGACTCAATTAATTATGTCTGGACAAATTTTGTTCTCACTTTATAATCGCTCTTATTAGCTTCGACAAGGGTGAAGATACAGTTTCGCAACGGTCGTAAAAAATTTTTCTCCCTGCTTCTGTAATGAATTAGGTAAATTAAAATGGATAACAATATTTTCAACGGCAAGCGTCATAATTTTACTACTCCGGGTCTGTTGAGGAGTCTGGATATTCCAGGTCCAAAATGGCTCGTTGAAGAACGATCTGCTTGTGGTGTTGGTTTTATTGCTTCTAAAGATGGGGTGGCTGACTATAAGCTGATCGAGCAATGTTTGTCTGCTCTGGGTTGTTTGGAACATCGCGGGGCTTGTAGTGCCGATCGCGATACGGGGGATGGTTCGGGAATTATGACGGCTCTGCCAATTGAGGTTTTCCGTCCTTGGTTTGAGTCGCAAAATCTGAGGATGCCAGCACCGGGACGTTTGGGTGTGGCGATGGTTTTTTTGCCTCAAGATCCGGTGGATCGTCAAGAAAAGAAGAGGTTAATTGCAGAAATTGTCAGGGGTGAAAACTTGGAGGTGCTGGGCTGGCGCGAGGTTCCAGTGCGTCCGGAGTTGTTGGGTTCTCAGGCGCGGGAAAGTCAGCCTTTTATCGAGCAGTTGCTGGTGAGTTCCCCGGATTTAGAGGGTGATGAGTTAGACCGCCGTCTTTACATTGCCCGATCGCTCGTTGGCAAAAATCTGAGTGATGATTTTTATATTTGTTCTTTTTCTTGTCGGGCGATCGTTTATAAGGGGATGGTGCGTGCGGCGGTTTTGGGTGAGTTTTATCTGGATTTACAAAATCGCGCTTATGTGAGTTCTTGGGCGGTTTATCATCGTCGCTTTAGTACGAATACTATGCCTCGCTGGCCTCTGGCTCAACCGATGCGGATGTTGGGTCACAATGGGGAAATTAATACTCTGTTGGGTAATCTGAACTGGATGGTGGCGAGGGAGCGCGATCTGGAGGTTCCTGGTTGGAATCAAGAGGATTTAGAAAAGTTAAAACCGTTGGTAAACCCCGAACATAGTGATTCTTTTAATTTGGATTGTGCTCTGGAGTTGTTGGTTCGCACGGGAATGAGTCCCCTAGAGGCGGTGATGGTTTTGGTTCCGGAAGCTTACAAAAACCAGCCGGATTTGGAGTCTTGTCGGTCAATTACTGATTTCTATGAATATCATGCTGGTTTGCAAGAGCCTTGGGATGGTCCGGCTTTACTGGTTTATTCTGATGGGAAGGTTGTGGGCGCAACTCTCGATCGCAATGGGCTGCGTCCGGCGCGTTATTGTCTTACTAATGATGGTTACGTTTTTGTTGCTTCGGAAACAGGGGTTGTCCCGATTGCTGAGGAACGGATTGTTGAAAAGGGTCGCTTGGGTCCGGGTGAAGCGATCGCTGTAGATTTGGTTGCGGGTGAAATTCTCAAAAATTGGCAGATTAAAAGCCGAGTCGCAGCCCGTTTTCCTTATGGTGAGTGGATTCACTCTCATCGCAGGTCATTAGCCCCAATGAAAGATTTTTCGGGAACGATAACTCATTCGGAAGCTCTTGTACGGCGGCAGGCGGCTTTTGGGATGGGGTCGGAAGATGTGGAGATGATTATTGTCCCGATGGCGAGTGCGGGTAAGGAACCGACTTTCTGTATGGGGGATGATATTCCTTTGGCTGTGCTTTCGGATAAACCCCGTTTGTTGTATGACTACTTTAAACAGCGTTTTGCTCAGGTGACGAATCCGCCGATTGACCCATTGCGGGAAAGTTTGGTGATGGATTTGCGGATGTTTTTGGGGAAAAGGGGTAATTTACTCAATCGTCGAGAAAAGGATGGGCGTACGCTGTGTATCGAAAGTCCTCTGCTTTTTCCGGGACAGCTTATAGAGATTGAGGATGGTGAGTTTGCGGTTGGTAAACTCAAAACAAAATGGGATATTTCGAGGGGGGAGGTTGGTTTTGCTGAGGCGATCGCACTTCTCGCTCGCGAGGCGGAGTCGTTAATTAAGCAGGGTAAGGAAATTATTATCCTCAGCGATGCTGAGGCGATGGGACTTGAAACTGGTTATATCCCGCCATTATTGGCGGTCGGTGCGGTTCACCATCAATTAATTCGCTCTGGTTTGCGGCTGAATGCTTCTATTGTTGTGGAAACGGGACAATGTTGGAGTACTCACCACTATGCGGCTCTAATCGGTTATGGGGCGAGTGCTGTGTGTCCTTATCTTGCTCTGGAAACGGTGCAAAATTGGTGGAATGAAGAAAAAACCCAAAAGCTAATGGAGCGCGGCAAACTGGAAAAAATTAGTCGCACGGAGGCGCTGCAACGCTATCGTAAGTCGGTGGAAGCTGGTTTGCTGAAGATTCTCTCGAAGATGGGGATTTCGTTGTTGAGTTCGTACCACGGGGCGCAAATTTTTGAGTGTATTGGTTTGGATTTGGAGTTGATTGAGTTGGCGTTTGCGGGGACGGTTTCTCAGGTGGGGGGTTTGTCTTTGGCGGAGTTGGCGAATGAGTGTTTGGCTTTCCACGGACGGGCGTTTCCCGATTCCCTAAGAAAGTTGGAGAATTATGGTTTGATTAATTATCGTCCTGGTGGGGAGTATCATATGAATTCGCCGGAGATGGCGAAGAGTTTGCATAAGGCGACGAAGTCAGGGAGTTACGACCATTATGAGCTTTATAAAGGGTATTTAGCAGGACGAGTACCGACGGCGTTGCGGGATTTATTGGATTTCAAGAGCGATCGCTCTCCTATCCCTTTGGAAGAGGTGGAGTCTGTGGAGGAGATTGCGAAGCGTTTTTGTACGGGGGCGATGTCGCTGGGTTCGTTGTCGCGGGAGGCGCATGAGACTTTGGCGATCGCGATGAATCGTATTGGTGGGAAGTCTAATTCTGGTGAGGGTGGCGAGGACCCGATTCGGTTTAAAGTGCTGGATGATGTGGATGAGGATGGTTTTTCGCCGACGTTACCGCATCTGAAGGGGTTAGAAGATGGCGATACGGCTTCTTCGGCGACGAAACAGGTGGCGAGTGGTCGTTTTGGGGTTACGCCGGAGTATTTGGTCCAGGCTTCGCAGTTGGAGATTAAGATTGCTCAGGGGGCGAAGCCTGGGGAAGGGGGACAGTTGCCTGGGAAGAAGGTGAGTCCTTATATTGCGATGTTAAGGCGATCGAAGCCGGGGGTGCCTTTGATTAGTCCGCCACCGCATCATGATATTTATTCGATTGAGGATTTGGCGCAGTTGATTTTTGATTTGCACAGTGTCAATCCCCGGGCGAAAGTAGGGGTGAAGTTGGTGGCGGAAATTGGGATTGGGACGATCGCTGCGGGGGTGGCGAAGGCGAATGCGGATGTGATTCAAATTTCGGGGCATGATGGGGGAACGGGTGCTTCTCCGCTTTCTTCGATAAAAAGCGCGGGTACGCCTTGGGAGTTGGGTTTAACTGAGGTGCATCGGGTGTTGTTGGGGAATCAGTTACGCGATCGCGTTTTACTCAGGGTTGATGGTGGTTTGAAGTCGGGCTGGGATGTGGTGATGGCGGCGTTGATGGGGGCTGAGGAGTATGGCTTCGGTTCGGTGTCGATGATTGCTGAGGGGTGTATTATGGCGCGGATTTGCCACACGAATAATTGTCCGGTGGGGGTGGCGACGCAGCAGGAGCGGTTGCGGGAGCGTTTTTCGGGGACTCCAGAGCGAGTTGTTCGGTTTATGTATTTTGTGGCTGAGGAGGTGCGTCATTTGTTGGCGAGGCTGGGTTATCGGACGCTCTTTGAGATTATCGGACGGAGCGATTTGTTGGTGCAGCGAAAGGATAAGTCGTTAAGCAAAACAAGGGGGCTGGATTTAGGAATTTTAACGAAGAATCTGAATGGGTTTGGGCGATCGTTTTTGGAACATGAGGAGGTTCACAGTAATGGGCCTATGTTAGACGATAAGCTTTTGGCCGATCGAGAGATTGCGGAATGTATTGCTAATCAAGGAAAGGTGGGATGCGAGGTGGCGATTGTGAATACGGATCGCTCTGTGGGTGCGAGGGTAGCTGGGGAGTTGGCTCGGCGTTATGGTAATGATGGTTTTGCTGGTGAGTTGAATTTGCGCTTTACGGGGGCAGCTGGACAGAGTTTTGGTGCGTTTAATTTGGGGGGAATGAATTTGTTTTTGAGTGGGGAGGCGAATGATTATGTGGGTAAGGGAATGTATGGAGGCGAGATAGCGATCGCTCCACCACCGGGGGGGAGTTATGTGGCGGCGGAGAATGCGATTGTTGGCAATACTTGTTTGTACGGTGCGACTGGGGGCAGGTTGTTTGCTTGTGGACGTGCTGGGGAACGGTTTGCGGTGCGGAATTCGGCTGGTGTGGCTGTGATTGAGGGGGCTGGCGACCACTGCTGTGAGTATATGACTGGTGGTGTGGTTGTGGTGCTTGGTAGTGTGGGCAGAAATGTCGGTGCGGGTATGACTGGAGGAATTGGCTATTTCTTGGATGAGGATGGTAGTTTGCCACTGAAGGTGAATAAAGAGATTGTCAAGATTCAGCGTGTATCAAGTTCCGCAGGCAAAAAACAACTGCGGGAATTAGTGGAAGCTCACTGCCAGAAAACGGGAAGCGAAAAGGCTAAACAAGTGCTGGCTAATTGGGAGGAGATGCTAAATTTGTTTTGGCAAATAGTTCCTCCCTCAGAGGCTGAGACTCCCGAGGCGAAAGAAGGTTCGACAGAAAAGCACTCAAGTTGCGCATTTTCCAGTTAGTTAACTGATGGTGGGGGTTTGGGGGAGGCGATAAGTCCCACGCCATAATTTTCAATTTGGCGTTGGGATACATGGACATCCCCCAAATTAATATTTACCATTAAGCAGTAAGAGTAGTAGACTAAAATCATGATTCTAAGCTACACTTACCGAATTTACCCTGACACTCAACAAATCCAACTTCTCGATGAGTGGTTGGAAACACTGCGACTGTCCTACAACTATGCGTTGAGGGAGCTAAAAGATTGGATAGCTTCGAGGAAGTGTCCAATAGATAGGTGTAGTTTGGAATCAGAATATATTATTTGCGCAGACTATCCTTTTCCTGGCTACCACCAACAACAAAACAATCTACCAAAAGCCAAGAAAGAATTTCCTCGACTCAAATGCGTTCCTTCTCAAGTGTTGCAAACCAATATTCGGAGGTTACATGATGCTTGGGATTTCTTCAAGGAAAGGGGGTATGGCTTCCCTCGCTACAAGAAAGTGGGACAAATGAAGTCGATGCTATTTCCACAGTTCAAAACTAACCCGATAACAGGGTGGCACATTCAACTTCCCAAATTAGGAAAAGTAGGAATCAACTTGCATCGACCTGTTCGATGCGGGTTTGTCGTCAAGCAAGTGCGGATAGTTAAGAAAGCGATGGGGTGGTTTGCTGTAATCGCTTTGTACTCAGATATTGAAATCCCTGACCCTTTCCCTCATGGTCATGCCATTGGGGTTGATGTGGGGTTATTATCTTACCTGGCTACCAGTGATGGCTTTGTTGAACCTGGACGTAAATTCTTCAAAGATTTACACAGTCGGCTGAAAGTGCTGCAACGTAGATTGTCCAAGAAGAAGAAGCGGTGCGACCCCGCGTCGTCTCACGACGCTAGGGAACGCGCACCAAGACAGCGTTCCCAGAATTACGAAAAAGCCAGAAAAAAGGTAGAAAAGCTGCATAATCATATTGCCTTCAAAAGGAAGGACTACCAGTACAAGCTTGCCCATAAACTTTGTGATATGGCGGATACTATCTTTATTGAAGATATTGATTTTCGCATCATGGCAAAAGGTTTTTTGGGCAAACATACAATTGATGCAGGGTTTGGGCAGTTTCGTTCTATCCTTAAATTTGTTGGCAAGAAGAGGGGGGTATTTGTCGGAGAAGTAGACCATAGAGGAACTTCTCAAACTTGTCCCAATTGCCGAATTACAGTGAGGAAAGAACTCTCAGATAGGGTTCATTCTTGTCCTGAATGTAAATACGAGGTGGATAGAGATATTGCCTCAGCCCAAGAACTGCTCAATAGAGGACTAGAAACGTATCGGGGGACTCCCGAAAAGCACTCGTATTGGCTCTCAAGTCGAAGTGTCGGGCGCGATGTGCCTAGACAACTGGCGTAGGGGAGCAATGCCCAGTCGTGAGGTTGGGAAGCCCACAGCATAATCTTTGATTTGCTGTGGGAGGATGTCACGGACGGTTTCATTTTTATGAGTTTTAGGGGTTAGTGGGGAACCCCTAGCTCTTGTTCTTTGAGCTCCATGAGTTGGGGGACGGTGACGAACTGGTAGCCTTGTTTTTGGAGTTGAGTGATGATGTGGGGGAGGGCAATGACAGTATTGTCTCTGGGTCCGCCGCCATCGTGGAGGAGGATGATGCCGCCTGGGGAAGCTTGGTCGAGGACGTTACGGGCGAGGAGGCTGGGCGAAGCTTGGTAGTCTTTAGAGTCGGCAGACCACATAACAGTGGCGTGGTTTTTTTTGTTGGCATAGGCAGAAAGTCCGTTGTTGAGGAAGCCACCAGGGGGGCGAAAGAGGTAGGTATGAATGCCTGTAGTTTTGTAGATGAGGGCAGCCGTGTTATCGATTTGTTGGGCGGCTGCTGCTTCGTCGTGGTAGTGGTAGGGATGGTTCCAGGTATGGTTGCCCAAAGCATGACCGTGGTTAGCGATTTGTTGAGCTAGGGCTGGGAAGTTTTGAACATTTTGTCCCAAGAGGAAAAATGTTGCTTTGATATTGTATTGTTTGAGGATATAGAGAATATTATTTGTACTATCAGGCCAAGGACCATCATCAAAAGTTAAAGCAATTAATTTTTGTTGATTGTTGAGAGGTATGCTGTTAATAGTTTTTCCCTGAAAAGAAGTTGGTACTGATAATTTAAGTAAAGCAGCTTTTTCCTCTTTTTCTAAAGTTTCTAAGAAAGGAAAAAGCCTGGCAAATATTTCTTCCGACTGTGCTACCAAAACGCGATCGTCGAGCGATGATAATTCAAGTGAATTAGTATCAAAATTCAACAAAAAATCAAAAGAACTTGTTAGTTCAAAACCAGCACCCAAAGGGACAAATAGCCCAGCAAAAAAACTACTAGCTGCCGCAGCAGTGGCAATTAGGGTTCTACGTTGCCAAATTAATGAATTACGCTGTACCAACTTAATTATCCTCACACCTTAAGTTTAATTTAAACCACACAGAGGAAATTATGCGCTCTGCATTATTCTTGACACAAAAGTAAAATCCTGTCAATATACAGGCATTTTCTCACTTCTTGGCAGTCAAAATTATGTTTTTTTGCCCCTGACAATCTTAGCTTGATGAGATTATTTTATTATTAATATCTCGCTCGTGCCGATCCGGAAAAAACGGTTATTTACGAAAATAAATTTTCAGACTCTCGAATTGCTGATTTCTTCTCAAAAAGAAGTTTTTGCGAGAGTTAAGAAAAATTGAAAAAGTTTCACAAAGAGAAAATTATCTCTCTCTGTTCCAAGTTGGAATTGAGATCGAGCTAGTTTAGCCGAAGAGGAGTAACGCTACTCAGACAAAGTTTATCAAAAATTTATCTCCCGAGCCGCAAGTATTGAAAGGTTGATGATTTCACTTCTCAAGTTGCTTTTGATAAAGAGTGATGATTTGCTGGGTTACTTGATTAATAGTTAAACCATCAGTTTGAATTGCGATCGCATCTGCTGCTTGGCGTAAAGGTGCTAGAGTACGAGTGCTATCGAGGCGATCGCGTCTTTGAATATCTGCTGCTAACATTTCCGCACTGATATCTGTCCTACCAATCTCGTTCAATTCTTGCAAGCGGCGCTTTGCTCGCTCTTGTACGGAGGCTGTCAGAAAAATTTTCAATTCGGCATCGGGGAAAACGTGCGTACCAATATCTCTGCCTTCAGCAACAATACCTCCTTGTTTGCCAAAGTGTTGTTGTTGTTTAACTAATTCGTTTCTCACGGTTGGTAACATCGAAACTGCGGAAACGCTAGCAGTAACTTCTGGGCTACGAATGGCTTCAGTTATGTCTTCTTCATCGAGAAAAACGCGAATTGGTTGCTCGAAACTATCTGAGGTAAGTAATTTTAACGATCGCCGATTTGGGTTTTCTTGGTAACTAGGGGAAAACTCGTCAAAGGAAACGTTTAATCCCATACCGATTAATTCGGCGATCGCACTTTCGTCTTTAATGTCGATCCCCGATCTAATTACTAACCAAGTAATTGCTCGATACATTGCGCCAGTATCGAGATAAAGTAATCCCAAGGCATTAGCAACTCGACGAGCAACAGTAGATTTTCCCGCACCAGCCGGACCGTCAATGGCGATAACGGGTTTGCGCTGGCGCAAAATTAGATTATCAATCAAACGAGTTGAACCAATCCCACAGGCGATCGCTAATAATCCACTATCTTGAACAGAATCTAAAGGTTTTAACGTTTCGGGATCGACCAATTCTATATATTCTGGCTTTAATTCCTCAACTGAGGCTAGTTTATCTTTGACAATCGAGATTAAAACAGCACTTTGTTTTTCTCCAGCCTGAAATGCTTTTTGAGCTTGCTGCAAACTAGCAAACAAGGTTGCTGCCTTTTCTTTTTGTGCGGGTGTAAGATACTGATTTCGCGAACTATATGCTAATCCTGACTCTTCCCGCACAATGGGCACAGCTACTATTTTTACTGGGAAATTTAAGTCATGAACTAGACGTCGAATAATTGCTAACTGTTGAGCATCTTTTTGCCCAAAATAAGCAGTTGTCGGATTGATAATCTGAAAAAGTTTCGTCACGACTGTCGTGACACCCTGAAAATGTCCCCTGCGAGACGAACCGCATAAAACTGAAGTCATTTCTGCTGGTGGCACTACCTGAGTAGTCATGCTTAAGTTATTTGTACCTGCTTCGACTAGAGAATGCCCGTACATTTGTTGAGTTGTCGGAGCAAAAATCGCCTCAACCCCAAGGCGATCGCTTAAATCTCGATCTTGTTCTAAAGTTTGAGGATATCGCTCTAAGTCCTCATTTGGTCGAAACTGTAAGGGATTGACAAAAATACTGACTATTACTAAGTCACAATCCTCCTTTGCACGTTCGATCAACCTAACATGACCTGCGTGTAAGGCTCCCATTGTTGGGACTAAACCAATTGTCTTACCCTGACGAATGCTTTCTAAGTAAGAGCGCATTCCAGGAATTGTTCTAAACAGCCGCACTTTTTCCCCTCTCATCAGTATAATTACCCTTATTCATCTTATAATCCAAACCCCTACTTTCTGAAAATTAGGAATCATAATTTCCCAAAGATAGGAAGCTCGATTCAAAAAATGTCAAACTTAACGAGACTATCCTGCTAAATATATCTAGCTTAAATCTGTTTTTTAGCTAGATAATTATTCCCCTAATCGATTTTATTCTCGCTTTATCTCTTGGCAATTTACATTAATTTTAAAGGTATTTTCTGCTTGATATTTCCTTCCCTTAATGGCTACAGCAAGCAGCGTATTTCTTAATCTAAACCTTGACAAATAATCAATTTTATGGAAGGAAAAAGTTGGCGATCGCTAACGCTAACGGCGAGAATTTCTCGAAAATTTAGATAAGTTAGTTAACCCCAGTAAACGCCATACCACACTTAAATTAAGGAAAAATCCGTGCAGTAATTAACGATCGCTAAAGCGATCGCTTCTGTCCCATTTTTGTCTAAAATAGAGTCTTGACGTGGCGGACTAGGGCTTTGGTGAAGAAATTGCCAATCAGAGGCAAAAAATTCTTCTAGTGTGAGAATTTGATGGTACGAGTAATTTTGAATTCCCTCTAACAATAAAGGGGCTTCGGCAAAATCTTCCCTAAGAAGGGAAACTATGGGTACATCTAATCGCAGCGCTTCAGCAAAAGTGCTATAACCTGGTTTAGAGACAATTCGCCCGCAAAATGGCATAAAATCCACGGGTCGGTATTGCTTTTCAGTTACTTTAATTAAATTTGGTAATTCGGGTGCTTGACGGTCGAAAGTAACAAACTGCCAAGAGGGAAAATTCTGAAGATTATTATAAGGAATTTGTTGTAATCCTAGCCCCCCAAATGTAAGTAAAATTAATTTTTCTTGGGGCGAGTTAAGCTTAAACTTACTACGCAGAAGCTCTTCACTAAAGCGAGGAGTTCCTCCAGTTAAACCCACATCGGTAATATAAGGAAAAGCAGTCATCGATTCCGCGAGGGGAAGACGAAACAGGCGATCGCATTTTTGGTAACATTGACTAATCCAATCGGCAATCTCCGCAAACTCTCCTCCCCAAGCGCGATAAATAAAATCCCAACCAAAATTACTCATCATCCAACATTCAATTCCCGCAGCTTTGGCGAGCTCGGTTGCTAAAAAAGGAATATCCGCTAAAATCAATTTGACTCGATTTGTCCGCAGAAAGTTTACCTCACCTACAATAATTGAATGCTGTTGTTGCTCGATCTGCTTTAATTTTTCTAGAGTTGCTGCTTTATCCATCTGCAAGCTATCAGATTGAATTACTCCCACATCAAAAGCGCGAGGACGATGGATAAAATCTCCAGGAATATAAGCTTCTAGTAACCAACGTGGGGCTGTGGTTACTAACACTAACAAAATTTCTGGATTTAACTGTTGAATTTTCGCTGCAACTGAAGCTGTACGGACAACATGACCGAAACCGTGGCTAGTTATGGCAATGTATAATACTGGTCTGGTTTTCATTGGGGATTAGAGATTGGGGACTGGGGATTAGGTATTGGTAATTGGTAAATGCGGCTACGTGATAACTGTTAACTGTTAATTACCCTCTAATAATTCTTGAATTGCAGTAACAAGTTGGTCAATTTCCTCGGTGCTGGTAAAATAATGAACGCAAGCGCGAATGCAGTCAGGGTCAGCAAGAGTTCGGAGTAAGAAACCTCGGTCTTCTAAAGATTTAACAAACTTTTGCTGAGAAATATTTGATAGTTGAAACGAAACTAAACCCGCTTCCGGTGGTGAAGTACGCAAACAGTTAACCGATTCGATTTCCTGCAAAAGTTGCCAAAGATACTCGCTATTTTGACAAATTTGTCGATAGCGTTCCTGACTCGTTCCCCACTTTTGATGAGTAGCGATCGCGGCTCGCAATCCTAGATACTGAGGATAAGCTGAGGTGGCTACTTCATATCGACTTCCGTCAGGTTTCCAATCTTTGGGTTTACCTTTTTGGGTAGTTATACTTCGCCAACCAATAAAAGTCGGATGTAATTCTTCTCGCACTTCTGGGCGTACATAAAGCCCACCTACACCTGCTGGTCCGCAAAGCCATTTATGTCCGGTAAAAGCGTAAAAATCTGCTTTTAGTTCGCTTAATTTCAAGGGTAGAGAACCCGCAGATTGGGCAGCATCAACTAAAATTTTAACTGGTTTGGGACGATGATTGTGACAAAGTTCGACAATTTTGGCTAAAGGCAATACTTGACCTGTATTCCAGAGTAAATGAGAAAGAACCACCAAGCGAGTATTAGCATGGAGATGTTCAGCGATCGCTGCTACTGGATCTCCATGATTTAAAGTTGCCATAATTGGACAAGTGGAGACTTGTACCTGAAAGCGACGGGCAATTTCTCGAACCGCAGCAATAACACCAGGATGTTCGCAGTCAGTCAGCAAAATACGATCGCCTGGTTGCCAAATTATCCCCCAAAGGGCAATATTACAGCCAACAGTAACATTTTCAGTAAGAGTTATCGTTTCTGGTGGTGCGCCCAGTTCAGAAGCGATCGTTGCTCTAGTATAAGCTGTTTCCTCTTGTAACCAAGAATTGATCTTGAAAGCAAAAGGACCGTGAGTTTGAATATGTTCGTAAGCTTGATAAATGGCGGAGAGTGCCGCTTGAGGCATCGTTCCCTGACCGCCAAAGTTAAAATAAGCTTTGTGGGCAAGTGCGGGAAACTGCTGTCGGTATTGTTCTAAATTGAGCATGGTACTGTAAGCGCTAGTCATCAAAGAGAAAAAGCCATCAAGTTTAGTTTGGCATAGAACTATGTCTCACCAGGTTGGTGTAGCGATCGCTAAAATTAACACACTTAAGTAAGAATGTGGTTATGACGTAAATTTATTATTTTTGCTTTGTCTCTGCATTTATCTTCTCCCTTAGTATCCTCTTTTCCCAGCGAGAATCTTCATTTGAGCCAATCGCTGTTAATAACTGATGACTTACTGCTGAACTTCAAACGCTGCCGCAGACGCGCTTTTTTAGATGTTTATAGCGATCGATCCCAAGCCGATCGCGAAAAAGATTTTTTGCTAAAATTGCGGCAAGAACACCGACTACTTCAGGAAGCTGTTCTCGCTGAGTTTGATTATCAGCAACCAAATGCCCTTGACAAGGATTGGCAAGCTAGAGCAAATCAAACTAAGTTATTTATGCAGCTAGGAGTAGAACGCATTTATCACGGTTTGCTGTTACAGCCAGAAATTTCTGGATTGGGTATTACCTGTATCGGCAGTCCCGATTTGTTGATTAAACAACCAGGAAAATCTCAGTTTGGTGATTGGCTCTACGTTCCGATTAACATTAAACTAGGAACGCGCCCGAAGCCAGAATATCAAATTGTTGCTGCTTTTCAGGCACAAATTCTGGCAGCTATCCAAGGAGTTTTGCCACCTACGGCTAAGTTGATTTTACGCCGCCGCAATACTTACCAGGTGAATTTAGAGATTTGGCTGTCTCGAATGCAAGAGGTTTTGACAGAATGTATCGCTATCCTCCAGCAAGAAAATGAACCAGAAGTATTTATTTCTCGTCAACGATGCAGTCTTTGTCACTGGCATTCTCATTGTTATGCACTAGCCGAATCTACAGAACATCTTTCTTTGATTCCGGGAGTTACTCCCAGTCGCTACGAATATTTACAAACTATTGGTGTTGATTCGGTGGAATCTCTGGCTACTGTTTCTCCGGAAACTGTTGCTGAAGTTTTCGGGATTGAGGTTGCTTCTAAGTTAAAATTGCAAGCCCGATCTTTATTAGAAAATCGTGCTTTTCTTAAGGGAGATAGCAGAAACATAAATATCCCTACTACCTCTTTAGAGATATATTTTGATATTGAAGCAGAACCTAATCGCAATTTAGATTACTTACTGGGCATTTTATTAGTTAACAAGGAAACCAAAACTGAGGAATTTTATCCATTTTTGGCAGAAAAACCGGAAGAAGAAGGATTAATTTGGGAGCAGTTTTTGCACTTCGTTTCCCTTTATCCTGATGCACCAATTTTTCATTATTCTGAATATGAAGTAGATGCCGTGCAACGACTGGCTAAACTGTATCGTACATCACCTAAAAAAATACAACCGTTACTGTCTCGTTTTGTCGATTTGCACGAAATGACAATCGAGACTGTAACCCTACCTGTACGAAGTTATTCGCTGAAATCTCTTGCTCAATGGTTGGGCTTTCAGTGGCGCGATCGCGGCGTGAGAGGCGATCAAACTGTTTGCTGGTACGATCGCTGGTTAAAAAGTGGCGATCGCTCTCTCTTAGAAGCAATTTTACGCTACAACGAGGATGATTGTCGCGCTACCTATCTCCTCAAAAATTGGTTGGTTGAGTTCTTGTTAGAGATGAAAGTCAAGTGATTTGGTAATCTCCCAAACAATTGTTAACAATAATTTGATTGTTGTCTCCGAAAAATGAAGATAAATATAAACTTCTGCAAAGAAATCTTAATTTCCCAAAAATGTTAACTAATTTACCAATTAATTTACGAAGTTAGTGTTAAAGTAAAAATACAAAAGCTGGAAAATTTAATAAAGAGAATTGCTTTAAATAAAGATAATTGCTTTTGTTCCCCCCCAGCGCCAACTACGAGAAGGTGATTGCTGATGATACTTCCCATGTTTCCGCTACTACTAACAATCGTTGTTACAAGCATTATTTGGTATCAAAAGTCAAGTCACGAACTGTCTCGCGTGTTAGCGGCAGGTGCAGCTATAGTCTGCTTGATTTGGGGCTTTGCAGTAGCTCATTGGTCTTTTCACTTACTAAGTTTAGTTTTCTTATTTAAATTAGATTGGCTCTTGGCAACTCTCGGCGTAGAATCGAGTCAATAAAAGTAGGTTCAGGGCTGGAAAAGCCGAGATCGAACCCAGCTAAACTAAAGTAAACTAAAGCTAGCTTCAGGATTTGTGTTACAATCAAAGCTGCACTCAAAGCACTACCCAAAAAGGTTTTTGAGATTTTTCAGAAAAACCCTTGACAAAATCATTCAGTAGTTGCTAAGATAGAAATCGCTGAAAAAACAAGGGACTGTAGTTCAATTGGTTAGAGCACCGCCCTGTCACGGCGGAAGTTGCGGGTTCGAGCCCCGTCAGTCCCGTAGAAAAGACGAAAAAGAAGAGAAGAAGCAAGCGGCTAGTTGGCTATAAAATAAATCAGCAAGCCGCTATATTTCATTGGTTTTGTTGAGAGGTAATTTGTGACAGTTAGAGTTCGTATTGCGCCTTCACCGACAGGAAACTTACACATCGGAACAGCCAGAACCGCAGTATTTAACTGGCTATTCGCCCGTCACCACGGCGGGAAATTTATCCTACGAATCGAAGATACCGACAATGAGCGATCGCGTCCAGAATACACCGAAAACATTCTCCAAGGATTGCAATGGCTCGGACTAAACTGGGATGAAGGACCAATCTTTCAAACTCAGCGTTTAGAACTGTATCGTCAAGCCATCCAAACCTTACTAGACAAAGGTTTAGCTTATCCCTGCTACGCTAGCGAAGCAGAATTAGAAGAAATGCGGTCCGCGCAAAAAGCGAAAAAACAAGCCCCTCGCTACGATAACCGCCACCGTAACTTAACAGCAGAAGAAAAAGCCGCCTTTGAAGCCGAAGGACGAAAACCCGTAATCCGCTTTAAAATTGACGACAACCGAGAAATTGTTTGGAACGATTTAGTCCGAGGTCAAGTAACCTGGAAAGGTAGAGATCTCGGCGGCGATATGGTCATCGCCCGCGCCTCACAAACAGAAGCTTTCGGTCAACCTTTATATAATCTGGCAGTAGTCGTGGATGACATCGATATGCAAATCAGCCACGTTATCCGTGGTGAAGATCATATCGCCAACACTGCCAAACAAATTTTACTTTACGAAGCCTTAGCAGCAAACATACCCGAATTTGCTCATACCCCTTTAATTTTGAATCAAGAAGGGCGCAAACTGTCCAAGCGAGATGGAGTAACAAGTATTGGCGACTTCCAAAACCTGGGCTTTGTCGCCCCCGCAATGGCAAACTACATGACTTTGCTCGGTTGGACTCCACCAGATTCTACCAAGGAAATATTTAGCCTCAGCGAAGCCGCCAAAGAATTTAGCTTAGAGAGGGTAAATAAAGCCGGGGCAAAATTTGACTGGGCGAAACTTGATTGGATTAACTCGCAATATATCCATCAACTACCAATCGAGGTATTAGTCGAAATGTTAATTCCCTACTGGGAACAAACAGGGTATAAAGTTGATTTAGCCAGCGATCGCCCTTGGTTAGAAGAACTAACTAGGTTAATTGCCCCCAGTTTAACTCGCCTTGCCGACGCAATTACCGAAAGCCGCTTATTATTCGGCGAAACCGTAGAATATAGCGAAGACGCGAGATCCCAACTGAAAAACGAACAAGTCGCTGAAGTCTTAGAAACCGTTGTCGAAGCAGTGGAAAAAGCCGAGGAATTAACTCAAGCAGACGCTCAACAGCTTATCAAAGACGTAACCAAAACCCACAAAGTCAAAAAAGGTTTAGTAATGCGTAGTCTCCGCGCTGGATTAATGGGAGAAATGCAAGGACCAGATTTAATGCAGTCTTGGTTGTTGCTGAATAAAAAAGGATTAGATCGAATCCGCTTGCGCCAAGCATTGACTTTAATCTCATAAATGCTTAATATTCGGCACAAACGGAACATTTTCCAGAGTAACAGGGTCACAGGAACAGTAAAAACAGCTAACATTCCTAACACTGGTTATTCCTAACAGTACGAATGGACAACAAATTACTAAACCCAGGGAGAAAACCATTTCCAGCTTGGAAATGGCTCTCCCAGAGCGCGATACTCGCTACAATCGGTTCGCTGTTAGCTGTATCTTCAGCTTCAGCCCAACTAGCACAATCGCCACCCATTTTCGAGAATCCGACGATCGCTCCTACATTCACTCCCGATCCTTTAGAAATTCGGGGTGTAAGTGGCGGAGACGTAACTGCCCGTAGTATCGTTGGCACAGCAGAATCCCCAACAGGTGCTTGCGTGGGATATATCGATCGCCAACCAGATCACGTTCTTACCCTAACTTCCTTTTTTAAATTTCTCAAAGTCGAAGTCCGAAGCTCTCAAGATACAACGCTCGTCGTCAAAGGACCAGGGGGAATTTGGTGTAACGACGACGGTTCAAATAATAACAAGAATCCCGCGATCGCTGGTCAATGGCAACAAGGAGCATACCAAATTTGGGTCGGTTCCTACCAGAAAAATGCTTTTCACGACTATGTAATGCGAATTACCCAGATTCAGTAAGGGGCTGGGGATTGGTGATTGGTGATTGGTGATTGGGGACTGGGGATTGGGGATTGGGGATTGGGGATTAGGGATTGGGAGACAAGGGTGATTGGGGACTGGGGATTGGGGATTGGTGATTGGGGATTAGGGATTGGGAGACAAGGAGGATAAACTAATAACTGGTCCCTGCTCACTGATAACTGTTCACTGATAACTGTTCACTGATAACTGTTCACTGATAACTGTTCACTGATAACTGATAACTGCACTAGCGATCGCGATTTTTGATAAAGTGAGGATACACCGAAGACAGAAGATAACATAACTGTGGGATTTAAGATTGGATTGCTGGGATTAGGAACAGTAGGAACGGGAACAGCAGAGATTTTGTTAACTCCGGCTGGTCGTCACCCGTTACTAACAGAAATCGAAATCGCGAAAGTGGGAGTGCGATCGCCAGATAAACCGAGAGACGTAAAATTGTCACCAGGGTTAATGACTAGCGACCTCGAAAGTATAGTCACTGACCCAGAAATCGACATTATTGTGGAATTAATTGGTGGCTTAGAACCAGCGCGATCGCTTATCCTGAAAGCTATTAATCGAGGTAAGCACATCGTTACAGCCAATAAAGCGGTAATTTCTCGTTACGGAGACGAAATTTACACTGCGGCTAATCAAGCAGGAGTATACGTCTTGCTAGAAGCATCCGTCGCTGGTGGTATCCCAGTTATTCAGCCTTTAAAACAATCTTTAGGTGTCAACCGCATTCATAGCGTTATCGGTATTGTTAACGGTACCACTAACTACATTTTGACTCGGATGAGTGCAGAAGGGGTAGATTTTGCCGATGTCCTCGCCGAAGCCCAAGAATTAGGTTACGCTGAAGCCGATCCTACCGCCGATGTTGATGGATTAGATGCTGCGGATAAAATTGCAATTTTGGCATCTTTAGCCTTTGGCGGACGGATAAAATTATCAGAGGTTAACTGTGAAGGTATTCGTCAAGTTAGCGCTGCCGATATCGCTTACGCAGAAAACTTAGGCTTTGTCATTAAATTATTAGCGATCGCCGAACGTCACCAAAGCAATAATTTACAAGTAAGAGTTCATCCTACCCTGGTTCCGAAAACTCATCCTCTCGCGAGTATTAATGGAGTTAATAACGCCATTTTTATTGAAGGCGAACCCCTTGGACAAGTAATGTTTTTCGGTCCCGGTGCAGGAAAAGGCGCAACAGCAAGTGCAGTTGTTTCTGATATTTTAAACCTAGTTGGTATCCTTAAAAATAGCGGTAACAATGGGCAAATTCATCCTCTTTACAGTTGCTCTCACCAAGACTATTGCACGGTAGCACCAATTGCAGAATTAGTTACCAGATTTTACTGTCGTTTTATTTGTCAAGATAGTCCTGGAGTTATTGGTCAACTAGGAACCGGCTTTGGCAAACATGATGTTAGTTTAGAATCAGTAGTCCAAATCGGCTTTAAAAACAATTGTGCCGAAGTAGTCGTAGTTACGCACGATGTCCTCGAAGGAAAAGTTCGGGCTGCATTAAAAGAGATTGGCAGTCAAGACGCGATCGCCGACATTCCTAGTATTCTTCGAGTGCTTTAAATATCGCGACCTTTTGCGAAAATAAAAGCCTCGCTCGAAACCGTTTTTTCACTTAAAATTAACTCAAAAAAACCAGCGATCGCTCTCTCAAATTTAAACAGAATTATTTCGCCGTCTTCGTGTTGTTTGCCACCACATAATAATACCAGTCACAATCAAAAATAATAGACCTAAAGCATTCAAAAATGTATAAACATTTTCAAGATTAATAGAACCAAAATTACCTCGATGTAAAGCTAACAACCAAATAAAATCAGATTCCTTCCCTGCTATTACAGCCAATTGAAAAAGCACTCCTGTGGTCAAACTTAACAACAAAGGCAATAGCATAATCGGGGCAAGATTACGATGCAGTTGGCGGACATAGCGTTTGAGCGAACTAGACACAACTTATCTTCTACTCCAAAACAAGCCAATGGGAGTCATCACGATTAAAAACAGAATTAACTCTCCCAATCCAGAAGGTATAAAACTTTGGTTTTGAGAAACAATAACTTCGCTTATCTCCTTTGACTTCATTTCCCCCATCTCAGCAGCAGATTCATCATGGTTCATAACTTCCGAATCTTCATCATCGATCGTCCTTGATGGAGAAGTAGATTCAGAGCTAGATTCCGGCAAAGTATGACGCTCTCCATTATGAGCAAAGGAAGGACTAATATTCAATAACAAAAGTAAGAAGAGACTGACAAAGTTTAAAGTCAAAGTTTGTCTTTCCAGTAATTTCATAATCTCACAATATTCAACTCAAATTTGGACGAGGAGGTTGATGTAGTTCATCTTCATGAGTTCCCCGCTCTTCACAATTGTTGTAGGATTCCATACGGAGGTCATCAACTTGATTAGACTCAGATTGAGCCAAAACAGGTTGAGCGATCGATCCTGCTAAACTCAATAGAGCAGCGATCGCTAAAACCACATTGCCTAAACTAAATTTTATCTACATAAACACTCCTCCAGAGAAGATAACTTTGAGAATACACAAACAAAATGCAAACAAAGTGAAACAGAAAAATTTCTTTTAAAACAGTAGCCTTACACCTCCAAAGACAGCAAAATCATCCACACTTTCCCCTTCTTCGGAGGCAAAATCCGCCGTCTCCCCAAAAAGGCGCGTCCAACTCACTCCAACATAGGGAGCAAAGCGACGATTAAACTCATAGCGTAAACGCAAACTCAACTCAAGATCGTTAATTCCTGAACCAACTCCAAACTCCTCTACCTCTTGAATTGCGAGATTAGTTTCCAAACTTGGCTCCAAAAACAAACGTTGAGAAACAAGTAACTGTTGCTCGGCTGAAAATCTTGCAGATATATCTCCTGCTTGACTCACGAACAAAGAAGCATCCACCTCAAATAAATAGGGAAGGAGTCCTTGCAAACCAATTACCCCAAAAGCTCGCCCTCTAGTATCCTCGCCGTATAGTTGGTCGTAACGCACCCCCACTTGCAAATCAAAGAAAGGGCTGATTAGCTGACCATAGAGGAGTTGAATCTCTGCTTCCCCGTCTCCATCCTCTAAACCAACTTCTCCTTCCGTTTTTATCCAAATTCTCTGATAATCTCCACCAACCCAACTAATCGCCTCCCAATTAAATGTATCCTGTCCATCATTCGCGCGATATTCCAATTTATCCACCAGAATCAGCCAAAAAATTTGCTCGTCTTCTATCGGTTCATTCCAATCAAGTATCGAATCTGGAATTGGCTCTGTAGACTGGGACAAGGTTTGAGTCTCTTGTTCGGAAGAGGTAGACAACCCCCCTGTCTGCCCTAAAGCAACGGGTTTAACAGAATTTGTAATTTGTGAAGACTCCTTAGCGATATCTGCTCCCAAAAAAAGATCTGTGAGTTCAGAGTTAGGGGCTAATTCTGTTAGCTCTGAATTAGTTATTTCTATCTCAGTATTTTCGGAGATAGTTATCTTTTCTTCTGTCGTACTACTAAACACATCTGTTAAGAAAATTGTTTCTAATGGTAATTCTTGAGCTTGAAGAGGATAACCCAAAAAACTCCCTAAAACCAAATGCCCCATCAGACTAAAGCAAAACTTTATCTGTCGTTGCTTCACTAGCTTACCTCCCTTAGACGGTCAACCACAGCCACAGTACGGAACATTCCAACTTTCATGTGATAGAGCAAATGACAATGAAATGCCCATTTACCAGGTGCATCGACATTAACTTCTACTGACATTTTTTCAGCAGGTTTGACGATTACAGTATGTTTACGAGGCTTATATTCTCCTGCACCGTTATCAAGCTCCATCCACATTCCATGTAAGTGAATGGGGTGTTCCATCATGGTGTCGTTGACAAAGGTTAAACGCAGTCGTTCGCCGTTATAGAAAGTAAGTTCTTTTTCTTCTGAATACTTCTTCCCATTAAATGACCACATATATCGTTCCATATTTCCGGTAAGATGTAGCTCTAATTCTCGTTCGGGTTGTCTTTGGTCATAACCTGGGGTAAGACTGCGAAGGTCTGTATAAGCTAAGACACGAGTACCTGTATTTTCTAAACCAATACCAGGTTCATTAAGACGATTTTTCACCATCATTGGCACTCCTGCATTCCCTCTACCACGATCGTCATGACCATGAGGTTGCCAAGATGTATTTAAGGTACTATGGTTCATCTGCGGCATCTCGTGGTTCATCGGAGTACCATTGATCTGCGGCATTTCGTGATTCATCGGAGTACCATTGATCTGCGGCATCTCGTGGTTCATCGGAGTACCATTCATCTGCCGCATCTCGTGGCTCATCCCCATATCTGCCATTGTCCTTAGAGGACGTTCCCTTTGTTCGGGAATAGCTGCACTCAAACCTTGACGAGTTGCTAAAGTTCCGCGAGCATAGCCACTGCGATCCATCGTTTCTGCAAAAATGGTGTATGCTTGTGCGTCTTGAGGTTCGACGATCGCATCATAGGTTTCTGCTGTCCCAATACGAAACTCGTCAACAGTTACAGGCTGCACATTCTGACCATCTGCTTGTACAAGAGTCATTTTTAAGCCAGGAATACGAACATCGAAGAACGTCATTGCTGAAGCGTTGATAAATCGCAGGCGTACCTTTTCTCCTGGTTTAAATACTGCTGTCCAGTTGGAGTCTGGGGCTAAACCGTTCATCAAGTAAGTATAAGTTGCACCAGTTACATCAGCAATATCTGTAGGGTCCATTCGCATCTGCCGCCAAGGCAAATCTTCAAAGAAAGTACCAATGGTACGTCTTTGGTAGTTGTAGTAGGTACTCATTTTTTTGAGATTAGACAAAATATTATGAGGGTCTTCAAATGTCCAATCGGAGAGCAATACTACATAGTCTTGGTCATACTGGAAAGGTTCGGGTTCGATGGGATCGATAATAATCGCACCATAGTGACCGCGTTGTTCTTGTAATCCACTATGGCTATGATACCAATATGTCCCATTTTGGGCGACGGAGAACTCGTAGCTGAAGGTTTCTCCGGGTTTAATCCCTGCAAAGCTCAGACCAGGGACACCATCCATGTTTGCTGGTAAAATAATGCCATGCCAGTGAATAGAAGTATCTTCTTTAAGTTTGTTCGTGACCCTAATTTTGGCAGTTTGTCCTTCCCGTAAGCGAATAAGTTGTCCTGGAAGAGAGTTATTAATGGTTAAGGCTTTGGTGTTTTTTCCTCCAATCGTAACGGAGGTTTCTTGAATAGTAAGATCGATCGCATTTGGATAGGCAGGTGCATTCGTAGATTGCTCGATCCCAGAAAGTTGTTGGGCAGACACAGGAAGTAATTGTTCTAATCCTATGGCAATGCCAAATCCGGTGGTAAAACGAAAAAAATTTCGTCGGGTGAAGATTTTGGGTGAATGGCTCATATCAAGTGATAAACAACTAGCAGTTGAAAGCCTAGGTTGAAAGCAACTCCAGGAAAAATTGCTTCTCCCGATTTAGGCTAAATGTGCTTTTATTTATTGTGCTATATGATTATGAAATCAAAATGAAATAAGCAATTTTTATCAGTTAGTAATTTTAGTTTGTAACGATTTAGTTGCAGTTTCTCACTAATAAGTAAAAATTAGTCTTACTGAGAAAGAAGAGCGAAAAATAGCGCTAGCTGAACTTCCCAGACCAAATTAAGCAGAAAGTTCATAATAGCGATAAGAGGAAATAAAGGCAGATTTTGCCAAGTTTTTTGCTCTTATTTGATGAAAATGAAATCGGGATGAAATTAGGGTCACTCTTAAGAATAAAATTCTATCTTTTGATAGATCCTACCTGCGAGAGAAGGAGTCAATCCCAGCTAAAAGTTAATCTTTGGAGGTGGAAATCTCTAAATAAATTAGAGTTATTTAACGAAGGAGAAAATTTATGCCACATCAAGAGTATCAAACTAGTATTGATGCTGCGATTCATTGTGCTTATGAATGCGAACACTGTGCAGATACCTGTTTAGGGAGTATGCCAGAGTGTGTTAGGTTATGTCGTGATTGTGCCGATATGTGTTGGACGATCGCGGGATTTATGAGTCGAGGTTCCCGTTTTATTCCTAATGTAGTCAAGGCTTGTATCGATCTTTGTGAAGCTTGTGCCACAGAATGCGAAAGCCACAGCGATAACGAACACTGTCAATCTTGTGCGAAGGCTTGTCGTCAAGCGGTAGAAGAGTACCAAAAAGTAGTGAGTGTTGCTCGCTAAGTGAACTTCAGAGTTCGCGTAAGTTTGGTCTAAGTTGATCCTAATTTGTTCTCGGTCAACTTGTGAGTGAGTTATCGGGAAATGCAAACAGATAAACTCTGGATCTAGAGCTTAATTTGAACTGTCAGTAAGGAAAATAATTAATCATGGGACTAGTATTTGAACAAATCAAGACAGAAGGGTTAGCCCAACTCTCCTATCTAGTGGGAGACGATAGTGCGGGGGTAGCTGCGATTATCGATCCCCGTCGCGATGTGGATATTTATCTCGAAAAGGCGCGGGTTGCGGGAGTCAGGATTACTCACATTATTGAAACCCATATTCATGCTGATTTTGTTTCTGGTTCCCATGAACTGCAAGCCCGTATTGGTGCAAAAATCTGTGGTGGAAAAAGTTTAGATTATCAGTTTGAGTTACAACAACTAACCCAAGGAGATGAGATCGAATTGGGGAAAGTGAAACTCCAAGTTTTACATACTCCTGGACATACCCCAGAACATATTACCCTACAAGTTTTTGATGCTCAACAAGGAGAGCAACCCTTCGGTATTTTTACTGGAGATACGTTATTTAACCTGGATGTAGGACGACCAGATCTTAGTGGGACAGGGACAGAAAAAGAACTCGCTAGTAAACTGTATCATTCTTTGTTTGACGTTTTAGTGCCACTCGGCGATCGCGTCGAAGTCTATCCTTGTCATGGTGCGGGTTCAGCCTGTGGAAAATCCATCGGCGATCGCGCTCAAAGTACCATTGGTAATGAACGTATCTTTAGTGATGCCTTTCAAAAACGTAGCGAAGCGGAATTCATCGATTGGATTCTCGGAGATCTGCCCGAAGCCCCAAGATACTATTTCCGCCTGAAAAAAGTTAATGCTCAAGGTGCAAAAGTAACAGGCTGTGTTCCCACTCTCCAACCCCTTTCCCCTGCTGATTTTCAAGCTGCAATGGAAGATGAAAATACCTTAGTTATCGATACACGCTCCATGTTAGCCTTCGGAGGGGGACACATACCCGGCGCGATCAACATTGGTTTTGGTTCATCCTTTACCAACTGGATTGGTTGGATAATCGACGCAGACAAAAAACTACTCCTCGTCACCGAAGATACCCATGACGTTACCCTCGTCACCGACTACTTATATCGCATTGGCTACGACAACTTATTCGGTTATCTTCGCAACGGAATGAGTAGTTGGTCGAAAGCAGGTTTACCCTTACAACATCTAGGGGAATGGTCAGTGCATGAGTTAAACGAACATCTCGAGCAAGTAACTGTCCTGGATGTGCGTAGTGACAGCGAATATGCAAAAGGTCGCATTCCAGGCGCCAAACATATCTATGTTCCTCATCTTGAAGAAAATTTCGAGAAGTTAGATAAAACTCAAGCTATTGCCACCTATTGCGGAAGTGGTTATCGCGCCTCTATTGCTGCCAGTCTCCTAGAAAAAAATGGCTTTGAAAATGTCATTAATATTCCTGGTTCTTGGAGTGCGTGGAAAACAGCAGGTCTTCCGGTTGAACAATAACCGAAATTAATCAGCCAAACTTGATACAACCAATAACCATTGAAGAAAAATGGCACAATCTCACTCCCACCATCACAACGAACCCGGGGCGCACCGCGCTGGCGGACATGGTAAACACGCTGGACATGACCCAGAGATGTTTAAACGACGTTTCTTTGTCTGTCTAGTTTTGACTCTCCCCATTCTCTACTACTCCGAACAAATGCAAAAGTGGTTTGGCTACACCGCCCTCTTGTTTCCAGGGTGGGAGTGGGTGAACCCGATACTAGCGATCGTTGTTTTCTTCTACGGTGGCTGGGTGTTCCTTAAAGGAGCTTGGCATGAGTTTCAGGGCAAAATTGGTATGATGACGCTGATTGCCCTGGCAATTACTGTAGCGTTTGTCTACAGCCTAGCAGTTTCTTTCGGCTTGGCAGGAATACCCTTTTATTGGGAACTGGCGACCCTGATTGATGTAATGTTACTGGGTCATTGGATCGAAATGCGGTCTGTAGAAACAGCGAGTCGGGCGTTGGAAGAGTTGACAAAACTTGTTCCCCACCAAGCCCACCGCTATCGCGACAGAAACCCAGAAGGACAAATAGAAGACGTCTCAGTGAAAGAAATTGTCCGAGGGGATTTGATTCTGATTCGTCCCGGAGAACAAATTTCTAATGATGGGGAGATTGTTGAGGGAAATACGGCTGTCAATGAGTCATTTTTGACCGGAGAGTCTCGTCCGGTTGAAAAGCAAAAGGGAGATGAAGTAGTTGCAGGTTCAGTAAATGGGGAAGGGGCGATTAAAGTGGAAGTCACCCGCGTGGGAGAAGCCACAACCATTAGCCAGATGAAACGTTTAGTCGAAGAAGCGCAAAAATCTCGTAGTGGTTATCAGGTGTTAGCAGACAGGATCGCCTTTTGGTTAACTCTCGTCGCGATCGCAGTGGGAACGTTAACCTTTGTTGTCTGGTTAGTCTTTGAAGACTTACTTTTTGCCATTAATCGTACAGTTACTGTCTTAGTGATTACCTGTCCTCATGCTTTAGGATTAGCAATTCCCCTGGTGATTGTCAGCGCCACCGCTTTAGCTGCAAAAAACGGCATTCTTATCCGTAACCGCGAAGCCGTAGAACGGGCGAGAAATATTAAAACTATGGCATTTGATAAGACGGGAACTCTCACAGAAGGTAAATTTGGAGTCCAACGGATTTATAGCGAAGGCTTAGAAGAAATGGAAGCCCTCGCCATTGCCGCAGCCCTCGAAACCTCCTCCGAACATCCCCTGGCTAAAGCGATCGCCACTGAAGCTCACAAGCGCAATCTCCAAATTCCCTCAATGGCAGACTTTGAAACTGTTACCGGACGCGGAGTTGGGGGGAAAGTCAACGGTCAAATTTATCGTATTGGTCGCCCAGAGTGGGTTCAAGAACAAAATCTCACTGTTACTTCATCGGTAAAAGATGGATTAGCGGTTGCGGATGAACGTGGGGAAAGTGCGGTGGTTTTAATGAATCGGACTAGTGCAGTTGCGGTGATTTCTTTGGCAGATCGAGTTCGAGAACGCGCCAGACAAACTATCGATCGTCTCAAAGAATTAGACATAGAACCGATTATGATTACCGGAGATGCAGAAGCTGTCGCCCGCACTGTCGCTCAAGATTTAGGTATCGAACGCTATTATGCACGAGTTCTCCCCGAAGATAAGGTCAATATTCTCAAAAAACTTAAAAAAGAAGGGGCAACTGCTTTTGTTGGAGATGGAATTAACGATGCAGCAGCTTTACTTGAAGCGAATATGGGAATCGCAATCGGTGCAGGAACAAATGTCGCTATTGAATCGGCGGATTTAGTTCTCATTGAAGACGATCCCCTCGATGCGGTTAAAGCCCTGAATTTAGGTAAGAAAACTTATCGCAAAATGATTCAAAACTTATTTTGGGCAACGGGATATAATGTTCTGGCTATTCCCCTAGCTGCGGGAGTTGCTTATAGTTGGGGCTTGTTACTTTCTCCAGCAATTGGGGCGTTACTGATGAGTTTGTCTACTGTGATTGTGGCGATTAATGCTGTGCTTTTAAGAAGGGCAAAATTGGCTTAATTAAATCAGAGATTATTAAGCTAAGTAAAGTAGGGCGATCGCCAATGAGAAAATTTCTGTATTTGTCTGTGGCGATCGCCCTAATCTGTTTGTTTGGCTAAAAATAATTTAGCCCGCATCTGCGGGCTGTATTTATTGAGGAACAACAAAATTATGAGTCTTGTTCTTGATTTACCTCAATTCGATCTTCAGGAATACCGAGAAGATTGTTATACAATTTGACGTATTCTATAGCAGATTTTTCCCAGCTATAGTCGGTTTTCATACCTCGCTGTTGGATTTTTTTCCAGGTATCTTTGTGACGATAAGCTTCGGAAGCACGTACCATTGAAGTATACAAGTCGAGTGGTTCGTAGCGATCGAAACAATAACCAGTACCAATTTCTTTTACTGGATCGTGGTGAAAAACGGTATCGACTAAACCGCCAGTACGTCGCACAATAGGGACGGAACCATAGCGCATAGCAATTAATTGACTAATTCCGCAAGGTTCAAAGCGAGAAGGCATTAAAAAGGCATCGCAACCTGCGTAAATACGACGGGCGAGAGAATTACTATAAAGCAGTTGCACTGCCATACGTCCCGGAAAACGGGATGCCAGATGCCACAATTGAGTTTCGTAGTAGCGATCGCCAGTTCCTAAGAGAACAAACTGCGAATCAGTATATGATAAATATCGCTCCATGATTTGCAGAATTAAGTCAATACCTTTTTGTTCTACCAGTCGCGATACTAGCCCAATTAGAAAACTACCGCTATTAACTTCTAAACCTACTTCTTCTTGTAAAGTAATTTTGTTGGCGCGGCGTTTTTCCAAAGTATCGATCGTGAAATTCTCTTCGAGATATTTATCGGTAGCTGGATTATAACTATCGGTGTCAATACCGTTGAGAATACCTGATAGCTTACCACTCATCCAAGATAATAAACCTTCGAGAGTTTCACCGTAAGCAGCAGTTTTGATTTGTTCGGCATAGGTAGGAGAAACTGTCGTTACGCGATCGGCAGATTGGATCGCTGCTGCCATTGTATTATGACCTTGCATATACCAAGGACACCAAGTCATTTGTTCCAAACGCCAACGCCAGGGACCTTGGTAAGCTAGATTATGAATTGTGAAAACTGTACTGATGTCTGAAGATGAACTCATCCAAACTGGAATCATGCCTGTATGCCAGTCATGACAGTGAATAATATTTGGTTTCCAGTAATTCCAAGCAAATTCAGCCGCAGCATTGGCAAAAAGTGTGAAGCGCCAATCTTCATCTTCTCCACTATAAATGCGGCGAGGTGAGAAAGAGTAGTGAGCAAATAAGTATACGGGAATGTCGGTTCCAGGTAAGGTTGATTTGCAGATGGAAAAATCCTGAAACATGACATTACTTTTCCAAACCGGATCGCTGGGAATATCCATCTTATCCGGCAAAAAGCCATAATAAGGCATAAAAACCCGCACATCATGCCCCATTTGGCGTAAAATCTTCGGTAACGAACCAACCACATCTCCCATTCCGCCTACTTTGGCAACGGGGGCTGCTTCTGCGGAAACAAATAAAATTCTCATTTGGGTTAATCAGCTATTTTCTATTTTTAGTCGTTCTTTGCTAATTGTTTATCGATAGTTGTCTTCTTGTCTATTGTCTCTCTAAAAATAGGGTGCGTTCGGTAACGCACCCTACTAGATATTTCCAGGAAAGGAAATTAGCTTCGTTCAATTTCTGCCAAAATCTCGTCGAGTATGTTTTGCGCGCCCTGCGATCGCAGTTTCTCGGCTAATTTTACTCCTAGTTGTTCGGCTTTGCTGCTTTTGCCGCTTACTGTATCTTTGATTAAGCGTTTACCGTCTAAACTAGCAACCATACCGACTAAAGTTAGATTATCTTCGTGGTCAATGCTGGTATTAACACCAATTGGTACTTGACAACCGCCTTCTAGTTCCCGCAACATAGATCTTTCTGCTAAAGCGCGAGCTTTTGTCGGCGGATGTTCGATCGCTTTGAGCAATTCTAAGATTTCTGTGTCTCCTTCTCGGCATTCTATCCCTAATGCGCCTTGTCCGACGGCGTGAAGAGAGATTTCACCAGGGATAACTTGTTGGATGCGATCGCCCATTCCTAAGCGTTGTAATCCGGCTACGGCTAAAATTAGGGCATCGTATTCGCCTGCGTCTAATTTTGCTAATCTGGTGTTGAGGTTACCGCGAATGTCTTTGAATTCTAAGTGAGGGAAATGATGGCGCAGTTGTGCTAACCTTCGTAATGAGGAAGTCCCAATTACTGCTCCTTCAGGTAAGCTATCTAGTTGTTTATCTTGATGTTTTGCGTGGACTACTAACGCATCTGCTGGATCTACTCTTTCGGTAACGCAACCTAAGATTAATCCTTCTGGTAGTTTGGTAGGTAAGTCTTTCAGCGAATGAACCGCAAAATCTACCTGTTTGCTAAGTATTCCTACTTCTAATTCTTTGGTAAACAGTCCCTTGTCCCCGATCTTTGACAAAGCGACATCAAGAATTTTGTCTCCTTGGGTACTCATTGTTTCCACTTCAAACTGGCGATCGGGAAAATGTTTTTGTAGTTGCTCTTGTACCCAGTGAGTTTGTACTAGCGCCAATTGACTTTTTCGGGAACCGATGCGAATTGTTCGTAGAGGACGAGAAACTGTTGAGGTCATATAGCAGTTATGTCAAAAAAAAAATTATAGTCACCCGATCTAGGTTATCGCGTTAGATGACAAACAGATTCGCTGTGATTGGTTACAACCCCTAAATGTAACATATAGTAACATTTCTTTGGCTGAGCCAAGTTGCTTACCTTCCCTAGCAAAATCGTTCTCGCTACTTTTATCCCTCAACTCTCATTACCACTTTTAAGGTTTTTCATCTGTAAATTTGTATACAAAAACTGTTAAGAATAAGAAAATTTTTGCCTAATCTGAAATTAATTTTGTTGACATAGAATATAGGAAGAGAAATCGTTCTAAAATTTAAAGATGAATTAATCGCAATCGGTAGTGTTGCCGATCGTTTCTAGCGATGACGCGTTTCAATGTTGCTCAAATTAGTTGAAGCAGATAAAGGAGCGGAATATGATTAAATCTATCTTAAGATTAATGTTTGCCCTTGGTGGAGTTGCAGTTACGGCTGCGGGTGCAGTAGCTCAAGAAAGCATTTTCAATCCACCAATTACGAGCGATCCAAGTGTTTTAAATCAAGAAGGAGTAAGAGAAACTCCACCATCAGAGTCAAATCTGTCTGAGGAGCGATCGCCAACCAGTAATTCTACAGAAAATAACGATAACAGATTATCAGGTTTAGAAATTAGAATTTCTGAGCAAGCAGAAGTCCGTGTCAGAGGTAACGATCTTAACGTTGATAGTCCGGGAATTGTCGAGTTTGTCAACCGATTTTAACTTTTTTAACAAAATCGCTCTGAGACAGACGTTTTTCCTGGCGAAAAAAAATGTAATAGTTAACTCAAGTGAGGGAAATCTCTAACCAAAGATTTGTATAAACCGATAGACGATTTTTTGCCTTAATTTTCTCACAATTAATAGCAAGATGTGCTGGTAAAAGTAATTTTATTTGCACTTTACATCGTATTTTTAGCTATTAAGGAGGAAATTTATGCGTAAATCGTTATTAGCATTGCTTTTTAGTTTTGTAGGAGTTACAACATTCTCAAATAATGTTCTCGCGCAAACAGAAGAAGTTTTTTATCCACCGATTAATCCCGAACCAAGCGCTCTACCTGAAGTAGATAATAATTCCCTGGGTTTGCAAGAGTCAACAGTTCCAGTGGATAGCGTCGCTGAGGAACCTTTTACTGATTTACAATGTTTTAACTCCGAAACTGGGACAGATATCAACTGCGGTTATAGATTAAATGATTCTCTCGCGGTAGCTGAGTCGTTTGATGCGACCGGGTTTGATAATGATAGATTAGCTAGTTATGGTATAGAACTAAACGAAGATACTAATTTGCGGGTTCGATCTAGACTATCTACGGTAAACTCCAAAGTAATTGTTGAGGTGGTTAATCCCTTCTAAAATAAGCG